>BEHS01000039.1 GCA_002898895.1 bacterium HR16
GCACAGGAGCCGCTCGTGATGGGGTAAACGCTGCGCCGAACGTGGAAATCTGGGAGCTGGGCGACCTGTTCCAGGACCGCGCCGAAGGCGCGTTCAATAACCTGCAGAACCTCGGCGACCGATTCAAGGTGACCAGAGAGCGCGTCTTCTGGGGGTTTGACAACTATCTGAAGGTTATCAACAGCGGTGTGGACATGGTGATTCTCGCCACACCACCCGGCTTCCGTCCCATTCACTTCAGAGCAGCGGTGGAGGCAGGCAAGCATGTCTTTATGGAGAAGCCTGTCGCAGTGTGTCCTACTGGCGTGCGTATGGTGCTGGAGGCGGCGAACCTGGCGAAACAGAAGGGATTGGGCGTCGTCGCCGGCACGCAGCGCAGGCATCAGAAGGGCTACATTGAAACCATCAAGCGCATCCACGACGGCGCAATCGGCAAAATCGTGGCGGCGCAGTGCTACTGGAACCAGGGCGGTCTGTGGAAGTGGGACCGTCAGCCGGGTATGAACGATATCGAGTGGCAGATTCGCAACTGGCTGTACTTCACCTGGCTCTCCGGTGACCATATCGTGGAGCAGCATATCCACAACCTCGATGTCATTAACTGGGTGCTGCAGGCGTATCCGGTGAAATGCGTGGGCGTGGGAGGGCGGCAGGTGCGCACCGACCCTGTATACGGTCATATCTACGATCACTTCGCCATCGAGTACGAGTATCCGGGCGGCGTGCGCGTGCTGAGCATGTGCCGTCAGATCGACGGCTGCGCCAACCGCGTGGGCGAGTACGTTATCGGCACGGAGGGAGTATCCGATCCCGGCGGCTGGATTCGCGGCAAGATTCAGTGGCGCAACGAGGGAGGCAGCAACCCGTACGTGCAGGAGCATACCGACCTCATCAACAGCATCCGCGAGGGCAAACCGCTGAACGAAGGCGAGCAGGTTGCACTGAGCACTCTGACCGCCATCATGGGGCGCATGGCGGCGTATACCGGGCAGGAGGTCACGTGGGACTTCGTGCTCAAGGAGTCCAAACTGAATCTGGTGCGCAACGTCACCGCCTTCGGCGAGATGCCGGTGGATGAGGTTGCCATGCCGGGCAAAACGCCGCTGGTGTAAGGGTCTTCGGTCGCGACGGAGCGCGACCCTCCAATCCAATTGCAGGGAGGGCGAGGCTCCTATCATGCGATACGAAATACCCCTTCCTTTCCTCCCCCGTGGACGGGGGAGGAAAGGAAGGGGTAGGGTGGGGGCTCAACCGGCTCATCGGGATGTTCGCCCTCCCGACTGCGGAACGTGAACAATCACCTTTGACAGACTAATACTCTGTCAAGCGTGATTGTTTAGATGATGGCAAAGTAGTTTCGTACCCCTGTCATGCTGAGCGTCAGCGAGGTATCTCGACGTGACGATAAAGTGAGATTCTTCGCTTCGCTCAGAATGACAGCAAGGCGAGACCGCCTCGCCACAGTTGTGAGAATCACGCCTGACAGAGCACTAATATGGCAATGGTTTTACCGATATTTTTTTCGCAAATTGTGGGGCACCAGACCGCGCTGCGTCTATTGCGTCGCGCGGTGGCTACGGGTGACGTGGCGCACGCCTACCTTATCACCGGCATGGCGGGTGTGGGCAAGCACAGCGTGGCACACGCCTTCGCGGCTGCGCTCACCTGCCTGACCCCCACGCCGGAAGGTGAAGCCTGCGGGGAGTGCGACAGCTGCCGTCGGTTACTGCATGAGACGCACCCCGAAATCCATACGATTGTCCCCTATTCCGAGCAAACGCTTATCTGGCAGCTATGGGATGGACACAACGTGCCTCGCGAGGCAAAAGCGCATCAGGTGGGTGTTATCGGGCGCACGATAAACTTCGCCCCCAGCTTTGGCAAGCGAACGGTATATATCCTCACGCGCGCGGACACATTGACCGAAGCCGCCGCCAACAGCCTGCTCAAGACGGTAGAGGAGCCGCCGCCGTACGTGGTTTTCCTGCTGCTCGCGCCGATGCCGGAAGATGTGATAGAGACCATCCGCTCACGCTGCCAGTGGGTGCCGTTGTATCCCGTCAACACCGACACCATCCGCGAGTGGCTGATAACACAACACGGCATAGAGACTCAACTGGCTCGTCGGTGCGCGCTTATTTCGCAGGGGTGCCCCGGCAAGGCGTGGTCGCTGGCGAGCCAGCCACAGGCGTTGAAACTGTGGGATGCGCTGGCAGACCTGGCGTTCACCGTGTCGGAAGCACAGGCACCCGCTCCCGCACTGCTTCTCGCAGAGAGGTTACGCTCGCTGGCGACGGTGGAAATTTCGGAGGAAGGCGAACCCTCTGTAGAAGCCTCAGGAAAGAGTAAGAACCCCACGCGCGGCGCGCTGTTGCTGGCGATGGATGCGCTATGCGCCTGGTTTCGCGATGCGCTGTGGATAGCGTGCGGAGGCGACCCCGGCGGTATCGTCTATCAGGGCGACGAACAGCGGCTGAGCCGTGCTGCCAGCAGCATGGGCGTGGAGAGGCTGATGCGCGCGCTGGACACGGTGCTGGACGTACGCCGCGCGGTGGAAGGCAACGCTAACGTACAGCTTGCCACCGAGGTGCTGATGATGCGCTTGCTCATCCCCTGAAAACGGGTATAATCGGCGTGGAGGGATGAGCAATGGCAAACAAGCCTCTGGTCGCCGTGGCGATGAGCGGCGGCGTGGACAGTTCGGTGGCGGCGGCTCTGCTGGTCAAGCAGGGCTATGAGGTGGTGGGCATCACCCTGCAAATCTGGCAGGAGAGCCAGACCGACCCACGTCACAGCGGTTGCTGCTCGCTGGGGGCGGTGGTGGATGCCCGTCGCGTGGCGAAGATGCTGGGCATCCCGCACTATGTGCTCAACTTCCGCCAGCAGTTCGCGCAAACGGTTATCGCCGACTTTATCGAGGAGTACCGACGCGGGCGCACGCCCAACCCCTGTGTGCAGTGCAACCGGTATGTGAAGTTCGACGCCTTCCTGCAAAAGGCGGACGAGCTGGGCGCGCAGTTCATCGCCACCGGGCACTACGCGCGTATCCGCTACGATGAGAAGAGTGGGCGGTGGCTCCTGCTGAAGGCGGTAAACCGCGAAAAGGACCAGTCCTACGTGCTTTTTCCGATGACACAGGAGCAGCTGGCACGCACACTGTTTCCTCTGGGCGTTCTGCCCAGCAAGACCGAAACGCGCGCGCTGGCGAGGGAGCTGGGCTTGCCTGTTGCCGATAAGCCCGACAGCCAGGAGATTTGCTTCGTCGCCGAGGCGGGAGGCTACCGCGCCTTCCTGCAGAGCCGTGTGCCCGACACAGTACGCCCCGGCGAGATACGTGATGTGCACGGCAACGTGCTGGGCAGGCATTCGGGCATCGCCTTTTTCACCATCGGGCAGCGACGCGGGCTGGGGCTTTCCGGGCACCAGCAGCCGCTGTATGTGGTGGATATTGACCCGCAGAACAATGTGGTGGTGGTCGGACCGGAGCAGTATCTCTACTGCCGGCGGTTTCTGGTGGAGGCTGTTAACTGGATTGCCTTTGACAGATTGACGAAGCCTCTTGCAGTACAGGCACGGATTCGCTACAATATGCCTGAAGCACCTGCAACCATCTTCCCGACGGAAGTGTCTACGTGTGTAGAGGTGGAGTTTGAGTCGCCCCAGCGGGCGGTCACGCCGGGGCAGGCAGCGGTGTTTTACCGCGGCGACGTAGTGGTCGGCGGTGGCACGATCTCGAAGCGATTGGAGTAAAAGGCAATGGAAGGGTTGATTCAATTCGGTGTGGCGATATTGATTGTGTTGGCGATTGTGGTGCTGGCGTTGTTAATACCCGTCGTGATTCGTCTGCGGCGCACGGTTATTGAAGCCGAACGTACCGTTGTGGAGCTGCGCGGTCAAGCCGTGCCCGCGCTTCAGGGATTGCCTCCAGCGATTAACCAGCTTCAGCGTGTTCTGGAAACAACGGATACCATCCTGAACGAAACGCGCACTGCACTGATGCCCGCGGTAAAGGATGCGGGTGCAACGCTGAGCGACGAGGTGATACCATCTGCTCGCGAGGCGCTGGTGACTATCCGGCATCTGCTGAAGGTAGCACAGAGCCTCGTGGAGAAAATCGAGCGCATCGAGCGCGTTTTATCTGTCGTAGATGCAGTTACCCACCCTCAGAAGGTGGCGCAGGCGGTGAAGTCGGTGGCCGCTTCGCCCATATCGCGTCCGCGTGTGTGGATGGAGGCGCTGAGGAAGGGATACGCGGTGCTGAAGGGCGAGCGACCGACCGAAACGCCATCGCCACCGGAGGGGTCAAAAGACACGGAGGAACCCCCTGCTGGGGAGACATCAGAAGAACAGAGAGGAGGAGAGAACCATGTCGGACAATGAGGAACGCAGCGTCTTGTTGAGCGTGCTGGCTGGGATTGGTATCGGCGCGATTGTGGGAGCGGTAGTGGCGCTGTTGCTGGCGCCCAAATCGGGCCAGGAGACCCGCGAGGAGCTGGCGAAGGCGATTGAGAAGCTGAAAGAGAGCGTGTCCGAGCTCTCGCACCGCATCAAGCCGGCTCTGGAGACGGTAGCATCGACCATCCGCCAGAAGGCTGCAGGCGGGGAAGCGGCCGAGGCAGGAGAACATGCCCCGGAGCAAGCGCAAGCGTAGCGAGCCGGTGGAAGCCCATCGCCCGCCCGATGCCCGGGCGGGCGATGTCACTGCTCTGTTCACCGAAGCACAGGCAGATTTACCCTCTCTCTTACCACTGCGTATCCGCCCGTGGGCAGGGGTCGCGGTGCTGCTGATGGTGGGAGCAGCTCTGTACTACGTGGCGGATGTACTGGTACCCTTCGTCATTGCCTTTGCCATCGCCGGATTGCTGGACGGTCAGTTGCGTGCCCTGGAAGGACGCGGTTATTCACGTCGCATGGCGACGGTGCTGGTGTTTATCGCCTTCGTGCTTCTGGTAGTGGCGCTATTACTGTATGTGGTGCCCCTGATAGTAGCGCAGTTACAAGGGCTTATCAAAGACCTGCCGGGCTACATCCGCGGTGCCAACGACTGGTTCCAGCAGGAGCTGCAGCCTTTTCTCAAACGCCACCATGACACGTTGCAGCGCCTGAACCTGCCCGAAGACCCGCAGGAGCTGCTGGACCGCTACTCGGAGGAGATTAACAGGCAGGTAACCACCTGGATGAGCAATCTGCTGGGCTACGTCAGCTCGCTGGTGGGCAAACTGTTGTGGCTGGTGCTCATCCCGATTATCGCCTTCTTCGCCATGGTGGACCTGCCACGTATTCGCCAGCGGTTGATAGAGATGGTTCCTGAAGGCTCACGCTCCTCCGTTCTGGTGCTGCTGCGCGCTTTAGGCGTGGTGTGGACGGGTTATCTGAAGGGGCTGGCGACGGTGGCTATCCTGTACGGCATCACGATGGCTATTGTCTTCACCCTGCTGGGGGTGCGATACAGCATCGTGCTGGGCACGCTGGCAGGGTTGCTGTATCTCGTTCCGTACATTGGAGCACTGTCGATAGCGATTACCTCCGGGCTGGTTGCCTTTTTCGGGGGTGAGGGGCAAGCATTGTGGTTGTTTACGGTGTCGGCGCACTCCTGGCAGTATACGCTGGCGGTTGTGGGCACGGCGATAGCGGTGAACACGCTGTTCGACCAGGTGCTGGTGCCGCGCGTTGTGGGCGGTTCGGTGGGCTTACATCCGATAGCCAGTATCTTTGCGCTGATTGTGGGAGCGAAGCTGTTCGGAATCTGGGGCATGTTGCTGGCAATGCCGGTGGCAGCGAGCCTGTGGATTGTGTTGCTTGCGCTGTTCCCCTCCCTGCGTCCGAAGACGGAGAAGGGGGCGAAGACAGTTGGAGGGGGTAATCAAGGCGGGTTGTAGCCAGTGGTATGGAGGTGAGGGTAAAATGAATAGAAGGGGTGAGGAGCGTGGCAGACCTTCATAGTAGACTTGCTGCCATCAGCCGACGATTGAAAGAGCAGTACGGAGCGCAGATTGTGATTCTTTACGGCTCTTACGCGCGGGGCGAGGCGAACGAGGATAGTGACGTCGACCTGCTTGTTGTCGCCCCGACAACGGAGGACTTTTTTCGCCGCATGGCAACTGCCCGTCGCCTGATACGTGATCTCCGGCATGGTATAGCGGTATCACCCATTGTGTTAACACCCGAGGAGTTTGCGGCACGCAAGGCTGCAAACGATCCTTTTGTGGAAACCATTCTCCAAGAGGGGTTATCACTGTGAGGCACGATAGCGGTGGTGGTATCGAGGAATGGCTACTCATCGCCCGTAGGGATTGGAACCGCATTTTCCGAAATCTGCAGGCGGGCGATACTTCGGCAGCCGGGTACTTTCTCCAGCAATCCTTAGAAAAGTATCTAAAGGCTTTTCTTTTGGAGCGAGGCTGGGCGCTACGCAAGATTCACGATCTGGAGGTACTCCTCGACTATGCTATCAACTATGCGCCAGATCTTGACCGGTTCTACAGCTTGTGCGAAGAAGTATCAGGATACTATTTTGCTGACAGGTACCCTCCCCTTGGAAGTTACGAACCTTCGCAAGATGTGCTGCAAATGCAAATCGCGCAGGCAAGAGAACTTGTCCTGGCGCTTTTCCCCGGAGAAACCCTGTAGCTGCGCTCTTCCTGTTGCGCTGGTGATCTGTGGCAAAGGTAAACCTGATACCCCCTCTGGCGAATTCCCCGTTTACAGGTTACAATAATTTGGTGGGAAAACGTAACCCGTAAAGGACAAGCATACCATGAACCGCGAACGTGCGCTGAAGGCGTTTCACGGGCAGATGACCGACCGCATCCCGCACTGGGAAATCATCTCCTGTCCGGATGCTATCGAGTATATTACCGGCATAGACCCCTGGCAGCATCCGCGTCTGGCGCAGAAAGCGCTGGTGGAACGCTATGCCATAGACCTGTACACACTGCCTGCCGAGGACACCCCACTCCTACGACCGCCGAACGGTGTGGTGTACGAGGACGCGGAAGGGCGCAAGACCGTACGCTGGGGATGGGATCACACATGGCACTGGGATTGGGGGCATCGCTTCAAGTCGGTAGAGGACGTGCTGCGCTATCAGCCGCTGGAGCACTGGGACTATCGTGAGGTGGACCCCATCGGCATAGACCTCTCACCGTCGGAAGAGGAGCTGGCGAGGCGGTTTCAGGAACAGGTAGAGCGCGACCGCGCCGCCAACGGCGACCTCTGTCTGGAAGAGGCGATGGTGCGTGAGATGGCGGAGGTAGGGCGCGATATGCCCGGCTACTTCTTCTGCGTGGGTAACCATCTCACGTGGGACCTGCCGCCGGAGGGCGTGAAGGCATACTTCGATGCTGCCGAGAAGTACGGGGTACGCAGCAGATGACGGAGGCAGCGATATTCGACATCGACGGCGTGCTGGTGGACTCGCCGCATGAACGCGCGTGGGGCGAGACGCTACACAGGCTCATGAGCAGTCGTTGGGCAGATATCGCTTCCCACACCCGCTACGCGCCGGAGCGTTACACCGCCGAGGTGTACCAGCAGGTCGTATCGGGCAAACCCAGACACGAGGGGGCGTCGGCGTTGCTGGAATACTTCGGTATACCCGACCCCGACGGCAGGCGCACGCAAGAGCTGTGCGACCTCAAGCAGCAGATGATTGTGTATCTGATAGAGCGCGGGGAGTTTACCGCTTTTGATGACGGCTTACGCTTTATCCTTGCGCTAAAGGCGAAGGGGATGAAGCTTGCCGCTGCCTCGTCGTCTAAGAACGCCAATCGGATGCTGGAACGGGTATTCTTGCAGCCTTTCTGCGAGAGACAACACCTGCACCTTCCCTACGTCACACCCGAAACGCGCCTCATCGACCTCTTCGATGCCAACGTCTGCGGGCGCGACTTTGCGCAGGGCAAGCCGCACCCCGAGATATTCCTCACCGCCGTCGCTCTGTTGAACCTTCCGCCTGAACGATGCATTGTTATCGAGGACGCCCCAGCAGGGGTGCAGGCGGCGAAGGCAGGCGGGATGCGCTGTATCGGCGTAGCACGACGCAACGACGCCGACCTGCTGCGTGCTGCAGGCGCGGACTGGGTGGTGACGAACCTGGACGAGGTAAACCTCGAGGAGCTGTGAGGAGTATGGACGAATACGACTTTATTGACGGCTGGATTATCCGCGAAACAACGTACAAACCCGAAGAGGAGAGCGCAAAAGCCACCGTTTTCGCGCTGGCAAACGGCTACATGGGACTGCGTGGAGCGGGAGAGGAACTGCCGCCCACCATCCCGGGGGTCAAGGGGTGTTACATCAACGGTATCTACGACACCCCGCGTGGTAAGCTGACCGAACGTGAGTTCCCCAACATGCCTGACTGGACGTTCATCCAGTTCTGGGCGGACCACGACCCCTTTGACCCCGCGAACATGGGCGAACTGCTGGAGTACCATCGGGAGCTGGACACACGCGAGGGCGTGATGCGCCGGTACATCCGCTGGCGAAGCCCATCGGGCAAAGTGGTACGCATGGAAAGCGAGCGTCTGCTCAGCATGACGCATCGGCACGTGGGCGTTATCCGTTACCGACTGCTTGCCGAACAGCCGGTGCATATCGAGCTGCGTTCCAGCATCGACGGAGCAGTGAACAACCGCTGGGCATACCACTTCAAACGGTTCACCCGCCGACAGGAGGGCGAGGAAGACTATCTGGAGGTGGAGACCTTCGAGCCCGGCTACCATATCGGCGTGATGGCAAGACACGAGGTGCTTACGCCCGCACAGGTGAACGTGGAGCGTGACGACCCTACCGACCGCTGTGTACAGACCATTTTCACCTTCGACCTGCAGCCGGGGCAGGAGTTCGAACTGACCAAGTGGTGCGCATTGACCGATAGCCGTTTCAGCGAAGGCGACCTGTACCGGTTGTGCCTCGCCGAGCTGGATAGCGTGTGCGCGCTGGGCTACGATGCGTTGAAGGCGGAACATGAGCAACGCTGGGAAGACCTCTGGCAGAGTTCGGACCTGCAGATTGAGGGCGACGACAAGGCACAGATGGGCATCCGTTTCGCGGTGTTTCACCTGCTTGCCGCCGCGCCTTACCATGATGAGCGGATTAGCATCCCTGCGCGTGGCTTGCAGGGGCAGGACTATTACGGCTCCATCTTCTGGGACTGCGAGATATTCGTGCTGCCTCTGTTTATCTACACACAGCCCCAGGTGGCACGAAACATCCTGCGCTATCGCTACCACACTCTGGAAGGTGCGAAACGCAAGGCGAAGAGACTGGGCTTTCAGGGGGCGTACTACGCCTGGCAAAGCCAGGAGACCGGTGACGAGCAGTGTGACCTGTACGTGTTCACCAACCCGCTCACCGGCGAGCCGATACGCAGCTACTTCGCCGACGAACAGATACATATCTCCGCCGACATCGTGTATGCGGTGTGGCAGTACGTGCAGGCGACGGGCGATGAGCGTTTCTGGCTGGATGGCGGCGCGGAGATTCTGGTAGAGGTAGCACGTTTCTTCGTCTCACGGGCGCACTGGAACGCCGAACGCGGGCGATATGAGCTCCGTTCGGTGCTCGGTCCCGATGAGTACCACGAGCGCGTGAACAACAACGTCTACACCAACGCGATGGCGCAGTTCAGCGTGGAGAAGGCGTTAGAGGTGCTCAGCCTGTTGCAGGGAAAATACCCTGAGGCGTACGACGCGCTCAAGGTAAAAACGGGGCTGACGGACGGTGAGGTAGCCCGATGGCAGGACTTTGCGCGAAAGGTGTACGTGCCCGCCCCCGACCCGCAAACACGGCTGATCCCGCAGTTCGACGGTTATTTCAAACTGCGTGATGAACCGGTGGAGCAGACGCGCAAACGGCTGGCACATCCCGACCTGCACCCGGGTGGCCCGCTGGGACCCTATCAGGAGACACAGAACATCAAACAGGCGGATGTGGTGCTGCTGTTGTACCTGTTGCGCGACCGTTACGATACCGAAACCAAACTGGCGAACTGGCGCTACTACGAGCCTCGCACCGCGCACGATTCCTCCCTCAGCCCGATGGTGTACTCGCTGGTGGCGGCGGACGTGGGCATGGTGGACTGGGCGTACAAGTACTTCCTCTACACTGCACATATCGACCTCGCCTCGTATGGACCGCACTGGAATCTGGGCATTCATGCCGCGTCGCTGGGGGGAGCATGGCAGGCGGTGGTCAATGGCTTCTGCCAGCTGGAGCTGACGGCGGAGGGCATCCGTTTCCTCAAGCCGCCCGTTATCCCCTCGCACTGGTGGAGTGTGCAGTTCCGCGTCGTGTGGCATGGACAGCCGGTGCAGGTGCGCGTGGACGGCAGGAGTGCGGAGTTAACCAACATGGGAGCGGACGAAGTTCCCGTGCTGAACCCGCAGTGCAGGGCGGTGATTGCGCCTGGTGAAAGCTGGCGGTGGGAGTATGCGTGAGAACATTCACGAGTGATAGTCCCCCTTCTCCCGCCGGGAGAAGGGGGGCACGAACTACCCGGGCCTGTCCTCCTCGTTGACCGTGATGCCGTACAGCCTCGCCAGCTGCATCGCCTGCCTGCGCCAGTCGCCGTACACCGTCACCCGATGCCAGCCCATATCCCATTCGTTCAGGATGTTCTGGGCGTCGGTCTTCGCCGCCAGCTTGGTGCGGCAGGCTTTGGGGTCGTCCACATTGGCGACAGTTTTGCCGGTGTGAATCACCATCAAAGCGCGTTCATATAACCTTAACATCGCTTGAAGGTATAATGAGGGCAGCCGGGCAATCAAAAGATATGCAGGAAAGAGGGGAGGAAGCACATGACACCCTCAGAACTTTCGCGACGGGAACTGTTGCAGGCTGGAGCGGCAGCACTGGTTAGTGGCGGGTTGCTACTGCGTGAGGCGTCCGCGCAGGCGCGCCCCCGTGTGTCGCGTGCGCCAAAGAGCATCATCTTTATGGTCTCCGACGGCATGAGCATGGGCGTGCCGACGATGGCGGAGCCGTTTTCACATATGGCTCGGGGTAAAGGCACACAATGGTTCCGCCTCTTGCAGGACCCCGAGGCGGTGGTGGGACTGTTTGAAACCAGCTCTCTCGACTCACTGGTAACCGACTCCTCGGCGGCGAGCAGTGCATGGGGCAGCGGCTCGCGCGTGTTCAACGGGGCGGTGAACGTCCTGCCCGATGGCACAAAGCTCACCCCACTCGCGCACGTCATGCGCCGGGCGGGCAAGAAAATCGGTCTGGTGACCACCACTACCATTACCCATGCCACTCCCGCCGGTTTCGCCGCATCGCACCGCAGTCGAGATGACGAGCACATCATCGCCGAACAGTATCTGGGCGTGGTAGATGTGCTGATGGGAGGTGGAAGGCGATTCTTTGACCCCGAGCAGCGTTCAGATAAGCGTGACCTGATCGCCGAATACCGGCGCAAGGGTTACACCCTCTGGGAGAAACGCGAGCAAGTGCGGGGGCGCGAGCGACCGGAGAAGGTGCTCGGGCTGTTTTACAACGGGCATGTGCCCTATACGATCGACCATCAGAACACTCCCCAGCTCTGGGAGCAGGTACCCACGCTGGCGGAGATGGCACGTACCGCACTGGAAATCCTTTCGCGCTCTCCGAAGGGCTTCCTGCTACAGATTGAGGGCGGGCGCGTAGACCATGCAGCGCACTCTAACGATGCCGCCGCTCTACTGTGGGACCAGCTGGCATTTGATGACGCCATCGCGGTAGCGGTAGACTTCGTGCGCAGGCACCCCGACACTCTGCTGGTGATTACCAGCGACCACGGTAACTCCAACCCGGGCTTAAACGGCATGGGCGAGGAGTATCGCGACAGCACAAAGTGCCTGGAGCGAATCGCACAGGCGAAGGGTTCCTACGTCGCCATTCAGGACCTGCTGAAGAAGGCAGGCACGCCTACTCCCGACAAGGTGCGCGAGGCAGTCCACGAAGTGACAGGTATTGAAATCACGCGCGAGGAGGCGGATATTATCGCCGGCGTTGCCAGCGGAAAGCCAGCTCCCACGCTGAACCGCGCCCATGCGAACCTGGCGGGCATTCTGGGCGAGGTACTATCCAACTATAATGGAGTGGCGTGGACGATGATGAGCCACACCAGCGACTGGACGCTGGTTACCGCTTTGGGGGCGGGCAAGGAGATGTTTGCGGGCATTCAGCCGCACAAGGAGGCATTCCACCGGATGCTGAGACTCACCGGCATCTCCTTCCGCAACCCGGAGATGACGCCGGAACAGGCGAAACGATACCTTGCCCGTGCGCCGCGCGTACGCGCCGTGCACTGGGTGTAGGGGAATAGTCTTCTGCACGGGCGGATTTTGCCCCCTTCATAGCCCATGATTTTCAATCGTGGGGTCCAGTTTAGCTACGCCGTTCCGGAAGGCGAATCTACTGGTGAGCCGATTTAACCCCCACCCCGGCCCTCCCCGCGAGCGGGGAGGCGTTCCTCCCCCGTCCACGGGGGAGGTAAGGTGGGGGGCAGCCTCCCCGTCCACGGGGGAGGTCAGGAGGGGGCATTCACGCAGTTCGGCAGGAGCCTCGCCCTCCAGCGGGTTGTTTTGGATGGTCGCGTTCCGTCGCGACCGAAAAGGCTACATCGACTGCAGCAGCTCCAGCATCTCGCGGTCCAGCTTGTGCCCGCGCCAGTCCTCGTAGCGCACGTCGGCACGCCCGCTGTCCACCGGTCCGAACGAGCCGTAAAAGTTCCACATTGCCCAGCCCCAACCCGCTTCCTTCCAGAGGCTCAGCAAGTCGCGTAGCCAGGCGATAACCACCTTGTGCGGGGTTTGATTATGCGCGCCGAACTCGCCGATCATCACGCCGACGCCTTTCTTCTCCAGCTCCTTCCATGGCTTGTAGATGCGCTCCCATATCGTCTGCTTGTCCCACACGGTGTTGCCCTCACGCCAGGGGTGGGTGGGTTCAGGCCATTTGTCGGAGCCCTGTACCCAGCTCGCCTTGTAGTGGGAGATGACGAAGGGGTCGTAACCGCGTGTCGCGCCAGCCACTTTCAGTCCTACCAGCTCCTCGATGGGCGTTCTTGCCCAGTTCAGTCCGTCGCAGATGATGAGGCGGTCGGGGTCCTGCTCGCGGATGGCTTCTACCACGCGCTCCACCACCCTGCGGTGGGTTTCAGGGGAGACGTTCGCGGGCTCGTTAAACAGATTGAAACTGACCTGGCTGTTGGGGATGCCTTTATAGCGTTTGGCGAAGTGCGCCCAGTGCAGACAACACACCTTCAACGCCTCGTCGTTCGTCCAGATCGGCTTCGACTCCGGCGGCGAGGCGACCGTATAGCCGGGCGCACGATGGAAGTTGATGCATACATGCACCCTGTGCTTTTGTCCGTACCGCACTGCCGCGTCGATCTCTTTCAGCGCCTCTTCACGCAGCTTCGTCCAGTCCGAAGGGTCCGTCCAGCACCGGTAGTCCATCGGCAAGCGCACAAAGTTAAAGCCCAGTTCGGCAATCCACGCGAAGTCCTGTTCGCTAAACGGTCGGTTGTTCCAGTCGCGATGAAACTTATTGAGCAGGTTAAAGCCACGCCATCGCGGCAGCTTCTGAGGCGTCGCCGCGGGGAGTCTGCGCTGTGCTGTTTGTGCCATACTCCGCCTCCTCGTTCTCGTTCTGTATACTGTTGTGTTCTGTCTGCTCCCTGAGAAATCCTCTGGGGTGCGCCTCGCTGGAATCTGGACAGAATATGGTACACTATGGGCGAGCGGATCGCTAAGTTCTGACTTGCACCTCGCCTGTTGTACGCTACACCCGCCGAGCGACAGCGCTGGCAGCTGCTGGGTGGGGGGTACGCCATCGAGTGGCCGGACATCGACGAGCACATTGGAGTCGAAGGGATACTGGCTGGACGCCCCAGTGGGGAAAGTACAAAGTCGTTGAGGCGCTGGTTGGCGTCACGTGGTATTGTAACGGAGTAACCTGTATCAAGACATGACCGACGCGGCATTCACGCTGATTGCTCCATACTACGATGAACTTATGCACAACGTGCCGTATGATTTCTGGGTGCGCTATGTGCATGAGCTGATACACCGTTATCGTCTGAGTGTGCACAGTATCCTCGACCTTGCCTGCGGCACGGGCAATGTGGCGATGCGGCTGGCGAGAATGGGCTACGAGGTGTGGGGTGTGGACATCTCTGCGCCGATGGTTGCGGAAGCCCGGCGCAAAGCGCAGGAAGCAGGGTTGGACATCCGCTACGAGGTGCAGGATGCATCGCAGCTGCAACTGCCAAAGCGGTTTGACCTCGCGCTCAGTTTGTTCGACAGCCTGAACTATATCCTCTCTCCCGAAAAACTGCAGGAAACGTTCCAAAGAGTGTATGCCCATCTGCAATCGGGTGGGGCGTTTCTGTTTGACGTGAACACCGAGTACGCCCTGCGCGAAGGGCTGTTTGATCAGGACAACCTCGGCTCGCGCCGACGGCTACTTTATCGCTGGAAGAGCCGATACGATGAGGAGAGCAAAATCTGCACGGTGGAGATGGAGTTCTGGCTGCGCAACGCGCAAGGAGAAGTCGTCCAGCATTTCACCGAGGTGCATCGCCAGAGAGCGTACTCGCTGGATGAACTCAAGCAAATGCTGCTACGTGCGGGTTTCGATTACGCCCGCCCCTTCCACGCCTATACCCTGCGCCCCCCCAACGCCACGACCGACCGCGCCTTCTTCGTCGCAACGAAGTGGTAGGATGGCATCTATACGGCTCGGCAGGAGCCTCGCCCTCCAGGTTGGTACACCGCCACGCTCCGTCATGACCGCAGGCTTCGGATGCGACGGAGCGCATCCATCCGAAGGGGAAGAGCACACTACGTATCCACCACCTCTTCGAGAAGGTTCACCTCCGCAATCTCAGGCGGTTTGCCCGGCACTACGCGCCAAGTCTTGATTTCGCACGCGCCAATGGGGGCTTCCCATCGAACACCTATCAGAGGCATCTCGATTCGTGCGGTACAGGGCTTGCCTGTGCTCTCGTACGCTCGCACGATCAGTGCATCGGCATCCTCTGCCTTCTTGCACACGGTCACCAGCACGCTCTCCGGTTCCACGTGTAGCAGGGAGGCGGTTGGAGGCAGGCTCCCTTCATGCACATACTCGTTCACGGTGAGAGGTGGTACGTTCAGCTCCCATGCGCGCCGCGCAATATGCGCCTCTTGCCATCCGCCTGCGTGAGGAACCAGTCGGTAGGTAACCGTTTGGATGCCCTGATCGATGTATCGGTAACGCTTCTGAGGCTCCAGCCTGCTCGGGTCATGATGCGCGTATGCGGGACTGCGCAGGATGCTCAGGCGCAATTCGGAACCCAGCGCGTCATAGCCGTATTTGCTATCGTTGAGCAGGGCAAAGCCATAGGAGATACGTTCGCCCTCGTCGTCTGTTGTCCAGCCCGACAGGTCTACCCACTGCTGGCAGGGTTCTTCCTCGCCGTTGGGGTTGCGCATGGTAAAACCATAGGGCGATTCGGCGGTCACACGAGGCTCCTGCAGGCGCAATGGGAAGGCTATTTTGAGCATCCTGTACTGCTCTTGCCAGTTGATAGTAGCGCGACACTCGATAATCTCACTCTCACGGTACAGGTAGAGCCTCTGTATCATCCACGAGTTGCCCCAGCGAGTCTCGATGCGCAGGCAGGCGCGCACGTCACCCAGCTCCTCTATCGCCAGTTGCGCCCCATCAAATCGCCCTATCTCGTTGCGGAATGAGGCGACATTGTGGCTCCAGGTGTCGCTGGGATCGTCCAGCACGACGCCCACGTTGGCAGGCGCAGAGAGCGTCTCCACACGATGGCGTTTGTCGTACAGGCGGACAAGGTGACCTGCGGTGTTGACCTCCAGCCGCCAGAAGTCGTTTTCCAGTGTGGCGCCATCGGCGTTTACCTCGGCGCGCAGCGTACCCGATGGAGTAGACGGGGCAGCCTGCACATCCGCCCGCAGCACACGATAGCCCATCGGAGGCAGGTCTATCACGAACACACTGCGTCGCTGACTCGTCACGGTGGACGACTGTATCTCCTGTGCAGGGACAGGAATGCCCGATTCGTTACTCAGATGAGCAGAAACCCGTTCTGCCTCCACCGGAGCGCGCACCTGCCACGGCAACGGGTTGAACACCACCAGCGGCGTACCCTCTCCGCGCGTGTCTATCTGCCGCGTCAATGCCTGCAGGCTGGTATGCAACGCATAACCGCCCAGCGCGGCGGCGTGCCCGTACAGGTCGCGGGCATCCTCGTAGCCTTCGGGCAGGCTTGTCCCCGCCAGGATGTCATGGAACTGGTTGAACAGCACGCTCTGCCACGCTTCGGTAAGCGGCTCTTGCGGGTATTCGCGTCCCAGCAATGCCCACGCCATCGACGCCACACGCTCGGCGGTCATGAGCAGGTGCTCGGTGCGGCGATTCTGGCGCTTGACCTCCGAGTGGGCAGTGTAGCAGCCGCGCGCGTGGTGTTGCAGATCTTCGGGTACAACGGGGACGGGCGCACCTGCCGCCGCCTGTGCCTCCACAGATTCGAAGAAGGCGCTGAGGGTGCTCAGGCGAACCGCAGGCATCTGGGGATTCTGCGCCATCTCCAGTAGAGAACGGATGTTGTGGATGGTGGGACCACCGCCGTGGTTGCCCACACCGTAGAAAACGATGTAGTCATCCAGAAAATCGGGCGCGCCTTCTGCGCTGGCTTCCACATGCTGTATCAGCTCTTTGCCCCATGTGGCGTAGGAGCGGGTGATTCGCGCCGACAGCACACGCGAGCCGTCAGGCGATTGCCACCAGAAGACGTTGGCGGGCAGGCTTTTCTCGTGCGGCCCGGGGCGCATAAAGACATAGCGTGTCAGTCCTGCTTTGCGCAGTATTTGCGGTAGCGTGCCCGCGTGCCCGAAGCTATCGGGGTTGTAGCCGATGGTAGCGGTTACACCGAAGGTCTTCTGGAAGTAGCGTTGCCCGTTCAATGCCTGTCGGACAAAGGACTCCCCGCAGGGGATATTGCAATCGGGCTGAATCCACCATCCGCCCACCAGTTCCCATCGTCCTTCGCGCACGCGCTGACGAATCTCCGAGAGCATATTTGGGTCGGTTTGCTCCAGGAGCCAGTAAAACGCCGCCGAACTACCGGTGAAACGGAACTCAGGAAACTCCTTCATCCGTTCCAGCACGCTGGCGAAGGTGGAGCGGATGGTTTCCAGTCCTTCCGTCCACCGCCACAGCCACACGGGGTCGATATGGGCGTTGCCAATGGCATGGAGAGTCATGGCTGCTGCTCCTCATACAGCACCAACAGCCACCCCTTTCCCGCAGGCACGGGTATCGGCTGGTCGGGGGAGAAACGGGTGGGGGACTGCACATGTAACACCGCTGGCGCGGCGATGCGACAGCGATCCGGACGGATTCCCAATGCCCGCCAGTCTATCTGCAGATGCACCTGCACATCTTCTTTTGCCCAGCTCGCCAGCGCAAGAAGCGACTTGCCCTTCTTGCGATAAACGGTGACCAGCACGTCGGGGTGGTCGGTGCGCACAGGGCACTCTTTGCGCCAGTAGCCGAGCATCTCCGCATCTTGAATGCCGAAGTCATCCCACAGCTGCCAGATGTGTGCTGTGGATGGGTGGCGCTCGCGCCCCGTCATGCCGTAAATCATGCCTCGATAAGGGTTACCGCCATCCTGTAGCATATCTCCCATCAGCCCGAACGGAATACCCGAAATCTCCACCAGCCAGTAGTCTGGAGGCAGGTTGTAGTCGTACAGTTCACCGAGCCACAGCGTGTCCAGATAGGGGAAGTGCTCCATGTATTCGTTAGCGGGACTGCTTAGCGGTGGCTCGGACAGCCATGGCGGAGACCAGTTGTCACCCGAGTGGAAGTCGATTCGACTGTTGGGGTTTGCCTTCTTCATCACGCGGCGCACGCGCTTCATAATCTCGCGGTCATAGCCGATGCCGTCCAGGTACAGCCCGTCGATGCCGGTGCGCTCTATCAGGAATCGCAGCCCCTCCAGATAGAAATTGTGCCAGCGCGATAGCCCCTGTGTCGCAATGGCTGCATCGATCTCTCCACTACCGAGGTATTGTAGCCACGCGGGTGAGTATCCGCTGACCAGATGCTCTTTCAGCCAGGGATGCCCTCCGGGCAGGTCTTTCTCCTGCTGGACACGCAGGCTCTGTTCGGGGGCGTTGTAAATGTCCACATCGGTGACCAGCACTTCGTCGCCCAGACTGCGCAGTGCCCACAGCTCGGGCGCGTGGTTGGTCAACTCGCGCACGGTGTAGTAGATGTTCACGCCGACAGGCATCGGCTCGCCGCTGAAGACCAGCTCTACAGCGTCTCCAATTCTTTGCAAGTTGTATTTGTCGTTCAGGAAACCACCCTCGCCTTTTGCGATGCGTTGCGGGCGAGTGTGTCCGTTGCGCACATCCGTGAAGGTATCCAGCAGAAGGGTGTCGCCGTCGGGAGTGAACTCCACAGGTGCTCCTTCGGAGAACTCGCGACGGCTGACCTTGATGGCTTGTATGGCGAAACCCTGTCCCTCCAGCCGCATCAACGCGCCTTGCAAGGATGCTTGTAGCGTGCCCTGATGCGGTGACTCTGCCGCAAGCTCGCCGTCCACATAGATGGCAAACCGTTTGCCCCACGAAAGTGTCAGCGTGTGTATCTCGCCCCGTTGCCACTGCGGTTGGTGGCTGCCGATGAGCACGGGGTAGGGGTTGTCGACACGGGAGGGCTGGTACAGGTATGCCCTCATGCCTCTGTCGTCGATATTCCAGTAGAAGCCGATGCTTTCACCGCTGGCAAGCAACAGACTGAAAAGGCTTTGGTTAAACTGTGGATCGCCCGCCTTGCCTGCTTTGGGGTCAAAGTTCACACGCACGCGCAGGTGCAATGTGCCCTGCGACAGGTCGATGTTGCCTTCGGCGGGGTAGTGCAGGCTCCCCTTATGACGCAGGGGCGGATTTTCTCTCAGGGTGCGCACGCCTTCCGCCAGCTCCCGCCAGCGCAGCATCGGGTAGTTGATGAAGGGGTTATACGGTTCGTGTGCGTGGTGGATATGCGCGATGTTACCGCCAACCCACAGGGGGATACGCATGTCCCAGCGGTTGCGGTCCAGCGGCTTAAAGGGGGTGATAAGCAGACGGAAGAGGAACTGCGCCTCTTCGCCTGCTTTCATCTGCCGTTGCCCTGAATAAGCCCGCATCACGAAGGCTTCTGCGGTTTCGTTGAAGGTGCATCCGCCCTTGCCCTCGTTGTACCACGAAGCGGGCAGATAGTTGGAAATGAGCCACTGCTCCTGCGCCTGAGCGGACGCGCCCTCCGCTGGAATGGGGGGAACGGGAATGCCCCACACCTCACGGTTCGCTTCCAGCTTCACCTGCATTCCCGCGTCCACATCGCCTACCCACACCAGGTTGTTACTGCGTCGGGGATGCCACTTCCATTCCCAGCTGGAGGGGCGCTTGCCTCCACGTCGTGCCATACCCATCATATAGGTCGCCACCTCGCGACGGAAGGGCACTTCTAGCCGCACGTCACGCAGGGTCACATCTTGCTTTGCCCGCAGTGTCACGGTGAACAACATGCACCCATCGAACTCCAGGCGCGTCTGCACACGCTGGATCAGCAAGTCGTTCTCAGCGGTGGATTGCCACTCTACCAACGCCTCGTTATGCTTCACACGGCGCTGGCGCACCGAAGACCAGCGCACTTCGCCGGTATTCGTCTCCACTACCACGCTCAACGGTGACGCCAGTATCTCCCGTCCGTTGCTGGTGATGCTTTCGGGGAAGCCCAGCTGTCCCAGACGGACGGTGCGTCCCAAGATCTCTGCACATCTGCCCAACACCTTCACCGGCGTGTAGGGCGGCACGACCGTTTCCTCCAGGCCGATGGTGGAATCCAGCCAGCGCAGACGAGAAAGCCGCCAGTTGTCGCTATCTCCTGCGTCCTCCAGCACGTTGCCCGATACCTTCAGGCGCACGGTGATAACGGTCTCTTCCAGACCCTGCGGTTTCAGGCGGAGCGTGCCTGTGTACGTGCCGGAAGCGTCCCGGGGAACCTGCACACCGACCCAGAGAGCGCGTACCCTGCCGGTGGTGAGGCTGAAATCACGCTGTATACGGCGCCCCAGCCAGTCGGTACCCTGCAGGTTGAACACGCGAACGGCGGAAGCGGGAATGTGCCTGCCCCCCTCACCGTGCAGGTCGCTGACGGTGACCTTTAGCTGACGTACGGGCTGACGGGCGGCGTAGATGCCAATCTGAAACGGATAGAACTCGCCCGGTTGCGCCTGTCCGACGAACTCCTGCGTTGCGCCGCGCTCTACCCAGCGGTAGGGCAGGTGATCAAACATGCGGATGGGGTAGCGGCGGTCTTCCGGGAAGGTGAGATAGCTGCGTGCAGGGTATCTCGCCAGCAGGTTTTGTACCTCCTCCCGCGTGGCGATAATCTCCATTGGGTCGAAGCGGTCCCACTCGGTACGTGCCTGTATCGACAGCACGTTTGCTCCGGGCAGAGAGCGCCACGCTCCGCTGGATAGTTCCTCCGGGGTAAGATGGTGTTTGCGCAGCCACTCCGGCTCGGCGGTAAGCTTCGGTGCGAAGTATTTGCCTTTGGTGGATTCGCCCCACATGTCCCACACCCAGTGCGGTGGGTCGTAGGGCAGGTAGTACACCTCGTACCTGCCCGGCACGGTGGCAGGCTGGAAGATAATCTCGCCGTACTCCTGCGTCACGGTGACAGGCACGACGTTGGCTATCCCTTTACCGGTAGCAGAGTCGAACACCAGTATCGCCTTGCGTTCGGGAAAGGGGTCACGTCGTCGCCACGGGATGCGCACGCGCACCGCGTCTGCAGGTTCAGATACCTCCACGATAGCACGGTGGTTGCCTCGCCCCTCCTCTTGCCACGACGCCACTTCGTAGCGCACTTCCTGCGGTGCGGATGCAGGTGCAAACAAACACATCACCCCCAACACGACGGTTATTAGACGAAAAGGCTTCACACCCTTCTTACCCCCTCACACAGATTAGCGGACATCCCGCCTCATGTGTCGTTAGCCTCAGTACCACTCCACGCGCAGGTCGCTCAGCAGGTGTTCGTCCTCCAGCGTGCCCACGATGCCGGCATCCGTCAGGTTGTACACCGCGTACGGCACTTCGCCCTTCTCCCAATCGGCAAAGGGTAACAACGGCACTCGACAAGGGTAGGGGGCGTTGCGACGCAAACGCACTGCACCCTGCACGCGGTCTATCTGTAGCCCGCATAGCGCGAACAGGTAGCCGATGGAGGTAATCCCGCGCGGGTAGAAGCACAGGTTGTTGGTGAAGTAGGTGTCGATGAACCCCTTGTTCAGCCCGGCGGTGTTCATGAGCTGCTCCATCGCCATATAGCGCGACGAGTTATCGGGCAGTCCTGCGTCCAGATAGGCAGCGATGTAGTCGCGCCACAGGTTCTGCGACAGCCACACGTTGCTCTTGTCCGCGCTGGTGTGTGTACAGCCGTATTCGGTCAACGCATGCCGGTAGGCGTTTGCGATGTCTTGCCTGATGCGCGAAAGGTCTACAGGTGGTGTGTGCCCGCTCATCAGCAGGTACAGCAAGCCGTTGGAGGTATAGATAGAGTAAGCGTCCCACCCGCTCAGCTCGCCGTGCAGCGGCTCGCCGGTCCATGGGTCAGTTAAGCCTTCGGCAGTACGCTCCAGGCATACTGCATAGTGGTCGCCCAGCCATGCCTGCGCGTCGAGCGTTTCCCGAATACGCTTGACAATACGCTCGCACTGCGTTTGCCACTCACCGTCTCCCAGAGCCTGCGCGATTTGCGCCGCAGCGTGACAGGCGCAGAGCGTTTTCACCGCCAGATATACCTGTTCGCGGGCGTACTGCACGGCGGCGGAGGCGTCGTCGATGGTGTTCGCCACACCCTTGTTGGGAAAGCCGTTGCCGGTGGTATCACTGTGCTCGAAGTAGTCCACCAACCGTCTGCACAGTGCGTGATGTCTTTGCGCAGGAGCGAGGTTGCCCGTCCAGCGCCAGTAGGCGTGGAGCATGAGCAGGTAGTTCGCGTTCTCCTCCACCTGCATCGGATGGGGATACGCCTGCGAACCCACTCTTGCGTGGGTACCCATGTCGTGCGCGAGATAACTGCCTACCTCGTCCTGCATCTCGAACCGTGCCCACTCGTCCAGCAGCTTCTCCAGCAGAGGCAGCCAGAAGGCGAAGTACACCAGCCCGTTGTTATACTCCACGTCTACCGTGCTGTGGAAGTAGCAGGAGCCTTCCCATACGCTGAACCACTCATTGCCCTGTTCATCTACTACCCACCAGCTATCCAGCAGAAAGTTCTGGAACGAGAAGCGAATGAGGTCCAGTTGCGATTTGCTCAGGCTGGCTTCATCCAGCAGGCTTTCTGCGAACGCCGTCTTGCGCAGGAGGGTATCCGCCTCCTCACGCGCGAAGTGAGCCACCTCTTCCACGTTCGCGAAATGGCGCGTGTACAGGAATCGCATCGGCTTGCCAAAGACCTCCAGCACGGGCGCGTCCACGTACGCGCACCAGGCGAAGCGCAAGGTGGTCTCTGGACCCTGCGTGAAGTCAAAAGGCAGTGTCAATCCATTGTTCTC
>BEHS01000040.1 GCA_002898895.1 bacterium HR16
AGAATAATCAGGAACTCGTCCGAATCATAGCGTCCTGCGGTGACCTCAGGTGGCAAGAATGTCTGGATGGTACGCCCGACCTGCCGGAGCAAATCGTCGCCTGCTGCGTGACCATAAGTGGCATTGAATAGTGCAAAGCGGTCAAGGTCTATGCGGATAATCGAGAGCGGACACTCTTGTTCAGCTGCCTGGCTCAGTTTCTGCTCGAGTAGCTCGTGCAATGCATAGTGATTCAACATGCCGGTAACCACATCGCGGCGGCGTTGTTGTTCCGTCATTTCGCGCAGTTGCGTCTCCACGGCACGATTGCGCCACCACAACGCCCATGCCCACGCTCCCAGCAACATCCCCGGCGTGCCGATGGCTGCCAGCGCTGTGCCTTTGGGGTGCTCCCACAGCAAAACCAGCAAAATCACAACGACACTGCAAACCAGTGTCATCAGCAGCTGCATGAGAATCCTCCCTGAAAAAACAGACTGCCTTCCCTTCCGTAGGCGCGGCAGAATCGTAACCGCCGAAAGCAACCGTTAAAAATTATTCCACAGCGTCACAGGAACCTCATACGTATATATGCGGGAGTTCCCATTACCCAGCCGGTATGGTATAATGCTCGTGCAGTGAGAACCCGTTGTGCACGAGGAAGACGATGCGCTATCTGACCGTTCACGATGTCATCTGGATCAATACTGCTGTCACCGGCTCGCCGCAGAGGTACCAGTTTGACCGTTTAGAAAACGCGGTGTACAGCCAGTATTCTTATGGAGACAGTCGCAATGTGTTGACGCAGGCGGCGCGGATGTTCCGCCGGTTACTGCTGGATAAGCCGTTTGAACAGGGAAACGAGTGGACTGCTCTGGTAGCAGCGATGACCTTCCTGCGGCTGAACGGCTATACCCTGCGAATCGATGCGGAAGAGGCGCAGACCGTCCTCTCTCAGTTGGCAGATGGGCGGATGAGCGTGAGGGAGTTTGTGTTGCAGAGGGCACAGCCTCTGGAAGAGGCAGGCGGTTCCTTGCGCGAGGTGGTGACGCAGGTTTGCCAGTCGCTACATCTGCCGATAAGGACGGCGCTGGCAGGGGTACATTAGCTCCCTCAGAGCGAAAGGCGGCAACCCGAAGATGCAACTCAAGCAGGTACAGATTAACCTGAACGCTCCCATCGGGCAGCTGGGAGAGGTGCGTAAGAACCACGTGTTACAGGCGCTGGGGGTGCCGTTCACCATTCAGCCCGCGCCTATACCGGGCTTTGTGGCATACGTAGACCCACTACACCGGCGCAGTGTGATGCTGGCGGAGCACCAGATTATCTACATCCATGATGGCGAGAACATCTCTGCGGACTTGCGCGATGCGGAGCGGACGCTGACCCGTACCCGTGACGCGCTGTTGCTGGACGACCGATTTGTCGCCGGCATCCAGTGGATTGCGCACCACGAGGCAGAAGGCGCTGCAACCGAGCTCTCGGTAGAGCGGTTTCTGCGCCTCAGTGCGCCGGAGGTGCGTGCGTTGTTCGAGCAGGGCTTGCGCGGCATCGGCTTGCGATTCACTTACGAATCGCCCCCCTTTACCTGCGACCTGCGCATCGAGCCGTTTTACGCGGATACCGCTTTCTTTTTCATTCAGTTTAACGCGGCACACCCACAACCGCTCTCGCTGGAAACTATCCTGCTTCGCGCGACTGAATTCGGCGAGTACGTACGCGACGAGGCGGAAGAGGTGCTTGCCGCGCTACTACAGGGGTGAGAACAATACCAGCACGCCCTGTACGCTGGAAGCAGATTCTCGAGACGGTGCTGCCGCTGGTGCTGGGTATTCTGGCGGTGCGAATCAAAAACGTGTTGCACCAGCTGGGTGGTTCCAGCGCATCTACGCTACTGCTGGCGCTGGTGGTTATTGCCTTCCTCATCCCACAGTTGCGTCGCTACGCGCTGGTGTTGATATGCTTCGGGGTATGCGTGTTCTCGCTGAACCGCATGTGGGAAGGGGTACGCATGGTGGAGTGGCATAAGGCGGTGTGGACGGATTACGCCTTCGTCGCCATGTGGCTGGGGATCGCCCTCTTCAGCGGTTTGGCTGGCATCGGCGAGGTGTGGTTTGAGAGTCCGCGCTGGTCTCAGCAGAGTTATCTGATGGCGGTCGCGCTGTATTTCATCGGACATGGCGGTTCAGAGTGGCTGCAGGGCAAGCAGATGTTCGCGGTGTTCCTCTTTCTGGTAGGGCTGGTGGCGTTTGGCGGTGTGTTGTGGATAGGTACGGGGAGAACAGCAGCGCCAGAGCCAACACCCCGTCCAAGCCGCAGGCGCGTCCGCTGGACGCATGAAACCTCTTCCCCAGAAGAGCCCCGTCATCTTCCAAAGTAGCAGGTTGTTAAACCTCTTTCATGGGGAGGGCGAGGCTCCTGCCGAGCCGTACGGTTTGTGGTCGCGACGGAGCGCGACCCTCCAATCCCATTGCGGGGAGGGAGAGGCTCCCGCCGAAAGGGTTCTCTTCCCGCCCGCGGGGAGGGCTGGGGTGGGGGCTCTAAACCGGCTCACCCGGATGTTCGCCCTCCCAATCTACGAAGATTCACGCTTGACGCTCCGCCACAGCCCGGTCACTGGCTGAAGCTGTACGTATTCACCTTCAGCCACCAGCCGATGATGGGCCACAGACAGCCTATGAGGAAGTCCCCCAGTATCAACCCGAAGAAGAAAGCAAGGACGCGGCGGTAGATACGCAGCCCTCCATAGCGTAGCACAACTACCTTCACTACCCAGCTGATCATCATCGGGAGCCATATGGTGTTCATCGTCCAGCTGCCAGAGATGGGCAAACCGATGGGGTGTAGCGGCCACCACGAAAAGCGCATCCGCAACGCCTGTAACCCCAGCACCGTGCCCCATCCGATGCCGATAGCGGTGACGGCGTGGGCATCGGTGTCGCGCGGGTTCTGCAGCCAGCTGCTCAGGCGATTGAACGCCTCCCAGCCAAAGTAGCTGAGGTGTAGCGCCATGCGCTCTTCCACGCCGCGCGTATAACCGAAGTGATACAACGCCCAGTAGCCCGATAGCAACCCTCCCACCGATGCTATTACCAGGGCGAATGCGATACTGCGTGCCGGAATCGCCTTACGCTCGCCCATCTTGAACGCTTCCATCTGCACGGGCATTGCCAGACTGCGATAGGCGCGGTTGAAACCGTAGAAGTAGGTGAGAACGGTCAGGTCGCGGTCGGAGAAGAAGCGCGTGCCCAGTGCGGCGGTCAGAATATAATCGGGTCCGCCGTTGTGCAGGTCGTGCGCGGGCGGCCCGAGCTTCGCCCTCATGCGGGTGCACGCAATCGCGATGGCGAAGTAGATGAAGAAGGCGACTATGCTCACCCACAGCGTCAACCCCGACAGCCAGAAAAAAGCAACCAGAAACAGGAACCCCAGCACCAGTCCGATGACCGCCACGCGCGGGCTAAACGGCTCATCTGCCCACTCGGCAGGGTCAGCACGCCACACCGCGCGCAGGAATTGCGCCAGGTGCTTGCGGGTGCCCCATATCGCCAGCATCGCCACACCCATGTAGCCGCCAAAGCATTGTTCGTTAATGTAAGGGAAGTTCGGGCGCTCGTACGACCAGCCAAAAGCGGCACTGAGGATGCGCTGTGCCTTGAAAAAGAAATAAAAGAACCAGCTGGAAAAGAGCAGGTCGGCGGGCATCAGGAAACCCAACCCGATGGCGAATGGGTAGAAGGAGATAGGCGTCCAGCCGATGGCGTTCCACGGGGGTGAGGTGAACATCGGGCTGATATCGCGCATCTTGACGGGGATATAGGGCAGGTAAGGATACAGCACGTGCAACCCGTTCAAGATGCAGATGCCCCCCGACAGGGCAAACCCTGCCCACAACAAGGGCTGTCGCACGAAGCGAGCGGGGTCGTCCGTCATTTCCAGCGGGAGCAGGATAACAGGGTAACTGAGCCGTTCGTGTTGCGTCCACTGCTTGCGCACCAGCACGTTCAAGCACAGCATTACCCACAGCAGCACCAGGATAAAAACGCCCCATGCTGCGAGCGGGACCAGCCACGCGCGTAACCGCCACCAGGTGTAGGGCTGCGTCATGCCCGTGTACCAGCCGGTCAACGCCTCCTTATCGCGCACGAGGAACCAGTCAGGCAGATACTGCATAAAGAGGGTCTCCCAACGGTTGTACGGCGTCGCGTGGCGGGTGGGATGCCCAAGCATGGGTATGAGCACATCCAGAAAGTCCACGCTGGTAAGGCTGGTGCCGATGGCAAGCATGGAGTAGATGATAAGCACCTCTGCCTGAGACAGCATCCACTGCGGACGTCGTCGCCTGACCAGCGCATTGAACAGGGTCAGCAGCACCGTGAAACAGATAACATTGGCGAACAACGAGAAAGTGGTGGGATAGGGTCCCAGCGCCCACGTACCGAGCGCGGGACCCCCCGACGACATCTCCATCTGCACGAGCCAGAAGGCGTTAATCGGCAGCAGCAGTAGCCCAATCAGGATGGCTCGCCAGGGGATGCTCGCTTTCACATCTTCTCCTCACCAGATAGCGTCTAGTATCCACCCCTCTATTCGCATCAGCCGCGCAGTTCCCTCTTCGGCAAACAGGTGGGGCTGGTAGCCTCCTGTCCCCTGCGGGTAGATTCGGCTGGTGAGGCAGGTATGCTCGTTGGCGTAAACCTCCAGCACCGAGTGGTCCACGAAAAGACGCAGGCGCAACGGTTCACCATCCTTCAGCGAAAGCGGTGCGGAGCGTACATCGCGTGCGACCTCTTCATACCGGCTGGAGTGTGACCGGTCTACAGACAGCGTGCCGTTCGCCTGCGAGAAGAGCACGGTGGTTACCTGTGCTTCGTCGGCGGTATGGACTATCCTGATACCGCACTTTTGCGCTTCTTGAGGATGTATCTCCGCAAACATCTCCCAGCAATCGCCTGCGATACCCTTGACCACCACTTCTTCACCCGACCTCAGAAGCTGTGCAGGCAGGTTCACATGCTCCCGACGCAGACGGCTCAGCTCAGCAACCGGCTTAAACAACAGGCGACCTTCAGGCGATAGCGACACCTGACGCGGCAGAGACTGCACGCCCGCCCAGCCTGCCTCTACGCTCATCTTCTCGGGGCGAGTCTCCCATAGCCAGCCAAACAGGATGCGCCTACCGCGTGCGTCGCGGAAGCCCTGCGGTGCATAAAAGCATCCGCCCAGGTCCATCTCGCCCTGATATTCCGGGGTGAACCGGTGATTGCGGAACGTGCCTACGAAGTAGAGCACCCGTCCTAACGGTACTGGTGATGTCCACAATACCCACTTTCTGCCCAGCTGGAAGAAGTTCGGGCATTCCCACATCTCGCCTGTCTTCGCCTTCTCGCCCACCAGCGCAGGCTCCAGATATTCCCAGCGTCGCAGGTCTCTGGAGCGGTAGAGCAAAATGGTTCCACCCACATCCTGAATGCCGGAACCGACCACCGCATACCACCAGTCGCGGCTGCGCCAGACATACGGGTCACGAAAGCCGGTGACCTGCAAACCCGGCGGAGGCGCGGCGATAACAGGGTTCTCCGGCGCCTTCTCCCAGCTCATCATGTCCTTGCTGGTGGCGATGCACTGTACTTCGGGATGCACGCCCGTGTAGACAGCAGTCGGCACTCCACCATCGTCCACCATACACCCCGTCCACACACCGTCTTTGTCATAGGGCTTATCGGGACGCAAAGCGATGGGCAGGTGCTTCCAGTGCACCAGGTCTTTGCTTACCGCGTGCCCCCATACGATGTTTCGCGGCACGGCAGACTCGGGGTTGTGCTGGTAGAACAGGTGGTATTCGCCCCTGAAGTGTATCAGCCCGTTCGGGTCGTTCATCCATCCCGCCGGCGGCAGGAAGTGATACGCCGGACGGTGCTCCGTGTAGGGTCTGGTTTGTGGTTGTGACATCCTGTTCCCCCTGAACCGAAAGCGTTGATCTACTGCACTATCAGATTGTACGCATTCCACCCTTTCGCCGTTTTCAGCGTGATAGTACCGTCCTCGTTGGTTTGGAAGGGTACACGCCTGCCATTCCGGGTAACCAGTACCACCCGCTGCCCGTCGGGAGGGCGGATTCGGAAAGTATGCGCCGTTGCTGAGAAAAGAACCGCTCGGGTGGCTTTGCCGTCCTGCCAGAAGATGTCTATTTGCGCTCTCCCGCGCACGCCCAAGCCCTTCACGTACCCATCGCGCCATGATTTAGGCAAAGCGGGCAACAGGTGAATCTCCCCGGCGTGGCTTTGTACCAGCATCTCGGCGATTCCCGCCGCGCCACCGAAGTTGCCGTCAATCTGGAAAGGCGGGTGGTTGTCGAACAGGTTGGGCAGGGTGGAATGCTTCAGAAGCGCCATCAGGTTCTCGTGTGCCTTCTCGCCGTCCCCCAGTCGCGCCCAGAAGTTAACCAGCCACGCCCGGCTCCAGCCGGTATGTCCCCCACCGTGCGCGATGCGCCTCTCCAGCGATACACGGGCTGCCTTCGCGAGCTCGGGAGTGCCTCGCGGGGTAATCTGGTTGCCCGGGTGCAAGCCGTACAGGTGCGACATGTGGCGGTGCCCCGGTTCGTTCTCCTCGAAATCCTCGATCCACTCCTGCAACTGCCCGTGCTTGCCGATTTGCATGGGTGCAAGGCGGGCGCGAGTTTCCTCTAACTGCTTGCGAAACTCCCCGTCTACATCCAGAATGCGGCTCGCCTCGATGCAGTTGGTGAACAGCTCGCGCAGAATCTGCATATCCATTGTGGGTCCGTAGCACACGCTGACGACCTGTCCGTCGGCGGTGCGGAAGGAGTTTTCGGGTGAGATGGAGGGTGCAGTCACCAACCAGCCGTGCTTCGGCTCGGGCACCAGAAACCGCAGGTAAAACTCTGCTGCCTCCTTCATGATAGGGTAAACGCGCTGCAGAACTTTCTTATCCTGCGTGAAAGCGTAATGCTCCCACAGGTGCTGGCACAACCAGCCTGCCGCCGCGGGGAACTGTCCCCACCCGGGATGCTCGCCCGGCGAGGTAAAACCCCAGACGTTGGTCACCGTATGCACTACCCAGCCGCTCAAACCGTAGTGCACTCTCGCCGTTTTGCGCCCCGGCTCGCGCAGGCGTTCGATAAACTCTATCAACGGCTCCACGCATTCGGGCAGTGCGCCCGTTTCTGCTATCCAGTAGTTCATCTGCACATTGATGTCGGTATGGTAGTCACAGTTCCAGGGCGTCTGGATGCCGTCCGCCCAGATGCCCTGCAGGTTGGCAGGAAGGCTACCGGGTTGACTGCTGCAAATCATCAGGTAACGGGCAAACTGGAAGTACAGCGCGCACAGATGCGGGTCTGGCTCGCCACGCTTCACGCGCTCCAGACGTTCATCGATGGGCAGGGCAGCAGCCTCTTCTCCACCAAGGCTCAGGTGTACTCTGGCAAACAGGTTGTGGTAGGTACGGAAATGTTCTTCTCTTAAACGGGGATAGTTTTGTTGCCGGGCACGACTGAGCACTTTCGTAGTATACGCTGGTGGATTACTGGTGCGATAAGTAGTGCCTGCGCTGAGGAGCAGGGTCACCTCCGTTGCCTGCCGCACTCGCAGGGTATCCCCTTCGGTTTGTATTGTGCCGCCTTGTGGCAGCACAACGAGCCTCGCGGCAAAGCGCAACCCACCGTTCAGCTCGCCCGAAAGCAACACATAGTCTTTTTTGGCAATAGTCTCCGCCCGCTCCGGGCGGCTGAGAGTCGCTTCGAAGATAAGCTCACCCGGTTTACTGCTGGTCAGGTGGACCACGATGACCTCGTCCTTCAGGCTGGCGAAGTGCTCGCGGGTATATGTGACATTACCCACCTGGTACCGCACTCGCACGATGCCGGTGGTCAGGTCCAGCTCCCTGCGGTAGTTGCGTGCGTTCGCGTGTCCCTCGAAGCGCAGGCGCAGGTCTGCCAGCATCTGATAACACCCAAAGGGTACGTTGGCGCCGTTGCCATGCCCGGAACCCGCTCCCAGACAGACGAACTTTTCCGTTGCCAGTTGCTGAGCCTGCACGTACTTGCCCTCAAACAGCAAACGGCGAACCTCGGGAAGGTAACGCGGTGCGTCGGGGTTGTCCGCCTCCTGCGGCTGACCGGACCAGACGCTATCCTCGTTGAGCTGGATGCGCTCTTCCTCGATGCCTCCGTAAATCATCGCGCCGAGCTTGCCGTTGCCGATGGGCAGAGCGCGCACCCAGCCGGGCGAATTCTGCCAGGCGTTGGTGGTAGGCGGCTCAATAGGCGCAGGCTCGCGATACCAGATTTTCCACAGATTCTCCTGGGAGGTCTTTCTCATGCTGTCTTTACCTCTGGGGCGTGATAGAGGCTCACATTACGTATCAACGGCAGCGCACGCGACCTGAGAATATTTATTTTCACGCGCGTAGCGGTTACAGGAACAACCCTGTCCAGCTTCTTGTGACCGATTGTGGTGCCTCGCTTGATCTCCTGCCAGCCTGCGGAGGTCAATGCTTCCACCGAGTACTCTTCCACGTGTTGTCCTTCCGCGATGTACTCCTGTAGCATCACGATATTGAAGGTCGTCGGCTGGCGCAGGTCTATTTCCAGAGAAGCAGGCAGTTCGCGCGGCATCCAGCAGGTGTCTCGCTTGCCATCAACCACGGATGCCGCCCCATGCCCACGCTGGGCACTGCTGGCACGAACGGGTTTACGCACAGCCAGGTCTCTGGCAAATATGCTGTCTAACGCTTTGCGCCACTCACGTAGACGCTGCACATCGGGGTCGGGCAGCAAGCCGCGCCGGTCAGGAGGTACATTGAGCAGCAGAACGCTGTTGCGCCCCACCGATTTGAAATAGATATCTATCAGGTGCTCCAGCGACTTTACCTTTGTATCTTCGTGCGCATGATAGCACCAGCCCGGGCGAATAGACACATCACACTCAGCAGGCCACCATCCCTTGCCCGTCGCGTTACCGTGGAAAGCGGGCACAGGGTCCTGCACGCTCCATTCGGTCTCTGCTGCGTAGCCGTCCTCGTTGCCCACCCACCGGATGTCGGGACCGCAGATAGCGATAAGTGCATTGGGCTGGAGTTTGCGTATCACTGCGTAGTAGCCCTGCCAGTCATACTCCTGCCGACGTCCGTTGGGTCCCTCACCGCACGCGCCGTCGAACCAGACCTCCGCTACCTCACCATACCGTGTAAGCAGCTCGGTGAGCTGGTTGATAAAGTAGCGGTTGTAAGCGGGCGAGTCGCCGTAGGTACGCTCGTGCCGGTCCCATGGGGAGAGGTAGATGCCCATTTTGAGTCCAGCCTGCTGGCACGCACGAGCGAACTCGCGCACCACGTCGCCTTTACCCATGCGCCATGGGCTGTTCTTCACCGAATGCTCGGTATAGCGCGTCTGCCACAGACAGAAACCGTCATGGTGCTTTGCGGTGAGGATGAGATACTTGAAACCGCACTCTTTGGCAACCTGCACCCACTGCTCGGTGTCCAGTTGCGAAGGGTTAAACCACTGCGGGTCTTCGTTTCCTTCGCCCCATTCGCGGTCGGTAAAGGTGTTCATGCCAAAATGCAGGAACATGCTCAGTTCCGCCTCCTGCCAGGCGAGCTGCGGCAGCGTCGGCTTGGGATGCATGAGAGAACCTCCTGTTAAGGGTCTGCATAGAGGTTTCGTGTGGGAAACGAGCCTGTCCTGCTGTAATCGGGGAGAATCTATGCTTCAGGCAAAGGTTCCCTGGGTTCCACCAGCACCCCTCGCCCGGACATCACACCGATACCCACTTCTCTCGCCGCGTCCAGAGCTGCAGGGTCTACACGGATAGCGTAGGTGTACACCAGGTAGGGACCCGGTACCCCAGCCTCCCTGAGACGACGCCGGAAGTCAGGGGAGTTCATGCGGTTTGCCCAATCGATCACCGCCCGGCGGCTGAGACGCGCCTTGCTTTCCGCCACCACGGTAAACCTCTCGCCTTCGGGTGACTCCACCGGCAGAACCACATCGATTTCGCCTGCGCCATCCAGCCGCACGGGGTAGCCTTCGACGGGGGCTTTGTAGCCTTTGTGTCGCATCAGGGTCGCCACCGACGCCTGCGCCTCTTCTTCCAGCGATGCGCCGATGATATTGGTGAGCCGCCCTACCTCTGAGTAAAGGTTATCTACCCTGCTTTCCAGACGCCCAAAACGCTGTTCCGCCCACTCTCGCAGTGAAGACCACTTCTCGTCGGTGTGCCGCTGCGTCTCGGCAAACTGCTGTTCCGCCCACTCCCGCAGTGCGGATACCTGCTGGTCCGTGTGCTGCTGAGTCTCCACAAACTGCTGTTCCGCCCACTCCCGCAATTCGACGAAGCGTTTTTCGGTGGATTCGGACAACGCCGCCAATCGCTCGTCCGTACGTTCCTGTCTTTCGCGTAGTTCAAGAAAACGTTTTTCTGCGGTCTCGTTCAGCGCAGCCAGCCGCTCGTCGGTGCGCTGCTGTGCCTCTCGCATCTCGGCAAAGCGTTTTTCAGTAGACTCGCGCAGTTCAGCCAGCTGCTCGTCCGTACGCCGCTGTGCCTCCCGCAGTTCGAGAAAACGCTCGTCTACACGCTTCTGCGCCTCCCTGAACTCTGCCATCTGTTCGTCCGCGTGTTTCTGCACCTCGGTCAATTCAGCAATGCTTTTCTCATTGCGTCGCTGTGCCTCAGTGAGCTGCTGGATGGACTCGCGAATCTCACGCCAGCCTTCTCGCATCTCCTCCCGAAAGGCTTCAAAACGCTCGTCCGCACGACGCTGAAGCTCTGCTAATTCCGCTACTGCCTGCTCGATGCGGCGAATCGCCTGGTCGTGGTCGTGTATGACCTGCGCTGGAGCAAAAAACTCTTCCGGCAGAATCAGCGAGCGCAGTCGTTCGCGCCACTCAGGGTGCTCACGAAGCAGACGAACCAGGTCCTCAAAATCGCTCACAGTAAACGGCATCTGTGCTCACCGTGTGCATTATACCACAGGCGGGGCAGAAAGCCTCGCACACACGCGTGGAGAGGCAGACGTCAAGTCTTCCCAGAGGCAAAACAGCATCTGCAGGGGTGTTTCCGACAGGTTGGCTAATCAACACAGGGGGCACATGTGCCGATAACCGGTAGTGAGTGAGGTCAAACGGGGCAAAGGATGCCGCGTGAGATAACGCCGGTTCTTTTCACAGGCTTGCACCGTGCAAGCGCAGGGTGATAGAATGCAGGTATGCAGATAGCGGTTTTCGGTCTTGGTTACGTCGGAGCGGTCACAGCTGCCTGCTTCGCGGTCGATGGGCATTGCGTGATCGGGGTGGATACGGACACCTACAAAGTGCAGCGCATCATGGAAGGGCAATCCCCCATCGTGGAACGCGATCTGGAGGATTATATCCGCCGCGCACGCGAGGCAGGCAGGCTAGTTGCCACCACCTGCGCGGAGGAGGCAGTGGCACAAAGCGATATCGCCCTCATCTGCGTGGGCACGCCCAGCCGGCGCAATGGAAGCCCGAATCTGGAGTTTGTAGAGCGTGTATGCCACCAGATCGGGGCTGCGCTTGCCGAGCGCGAGAAGCCGTACACGGTGGTGGTGCGCAGTACCGTTCTGCCGGGCACATGTGAGCAGCTGGTCATCCCCGCGCTGGAAAAAGCTTCCGGCAAGCGGCACGGCGAGGGGTTCCATGTGTGCATGAACCCGGAGTTTCTGCGCGAAGGCACTGCAATCCACGATTTCTACCACCCACCGCTGACCGTCATCGGCTCGCAGAGCGCGGAAGCCGCCGACCGCGTAGCGGAGCTGTACGCAAACATCCCTGCCGAGTATGTGAAGACCGACCTCCGCACCGCCGAGATGGTTAAGTATGCAAACAACGCCTTTCACGCTCTGAAAATCACCTTTGCCAACGAAATCGGCGCGTGGTGCAAGCGGGAAGGCGTGGACAGTCACGTGGTGATGCGCCTGTTGACGATGGACACCAAGCTCAACATCTCCCCGGCGTATCTGACGCCCGGCTTCGCGTTCGGCGGGTCCTGTTTGCCCAAAGACCTGCGTGCGCTGGTGTACCGTACCCACCAGCATGACCTGACCCTGCCCACGCTGGAGTCTATTCTGGTCAGCAACCGCCTGCAGATTGAGCGCACCGTAGACCTCATCACGCAGCTGGGCAAGAAGCGTGTGGGCGTGGTCGGGCTGGCGTTCAAGGCAGGCACCGACGACCTGCGCGAAAGCCCTGTGGTAACCCTTTGCGGATACCTTATCGGTAAGGGACTTGCGCTGCGCATCTACGATTCCAACGTCTCGCTGGCGGCAATTTACGGTAGCAACAGGGCGTATATCGAGCGCGAAATCCCGCACATTCACACGCTGATGTGCGACAGCCTGCAGCAGCTTATCGATGAGAGCGAGGTGGTGGTGCTGGCAAACCACGAGGAGCGAGTGACTCAGCACGCTCATCGTTTCCGTGCCGACCAGACGGTTATCGACCTCGCGCGATGTATTTCTCCAGAAGCAATAAGGGGGCGTTATCTTGGGCTGTACTGGTAAAAAGATACTCATCATCATGGAGAACCTGCCTGTTCCCTATGACCGGCGGGTGTGGCTGGAGGCAACCTCGCTGGTGGAAGAGGGCTTCCATGTGTCTGTCATCTCTCCTCGCAGGAAGGGAGATGTTCCCTGTGCTGTGATTGACGGCGTGCATGTCTACAGGTACAAAATGTACCCGCCGACACGGGGATTACTCAGCTACCTCTGGGAACTTTCCTACTGCTGGGTGATGACTTTCTGGCTGAGCCTGGTGGTATGGCGGCGCGAAGGAATTGACGCCATTCAGTCCTGCAACCCGCCGGATACCTACTGGCTGTTGGGGCGATTCTACAAGCTGTTCGGCAAGAAATACGTGTTTGACCACCATGACCTGAACCCGGAGCTCTACGAGTCACGCTTTGGCAAGCGTGGCTGGATACACCGTGTACTGCTCTGGCTGGAGAGACAGCAGTTTCGCACCGCCGACAGAGTAATTGCCACTAACGAGTCCTACCGACAGGTTGCTATCCAGCGAGGTGGTGTGCCACCGGAGCGGGTGGTGGTGGTGCGCAGTGGGCCCGATTTGAATCGCTTCCATCGTGTCGCTCCCAACGAATCGCTGAAACGCGGCAAGCGGTATCTGGCGGTGTATCTGGGAGTGATGGGGCCGCAGGACGGGGTAGATTATCTGATTCGCGCGGTGGAGCACGTGGTGCGTACCTTCGGCAGGGAGGACATCCAGTTCGCACTGGTAGGCGATGGTGACGTACGCCCCGACCTCGAGATGATGACCCACGAAAAGGGGCTGGATGAATGGGTGTATTTTACAGGGTTCCAGTTTGGAGATGAGTTGCTGGAGATACTCTCCACTGCGGACATCGCGGTTGCTCCTGACCCGAAAAGCCCGTTCAACGATGTGTCCACCATGAATAAGGTGATAGAGTTTATGGCGATGGGTTTGCCTGTGGTAAGCTTTGACCTGAAGGAGACACGCTACTCGGCGGGCGAGGCGGCGGTATACGCGCCCCCAAACGATGAACGCGAGTTCGCACGATGTATTATCGAACTGCTGGATGACCCCGATCGCCGCCGACGAATGGGGGAATACGGACTGCAGCGCGTACGAGAGCATCTCGCCTGGGAGCACAGCCGCAAGGTGCTGATTCAGCTGTATACCGAGCTGCTGTGCGAAAGCAAGTAAGGGGGTTGTATGGAGTTTGCCCATATCCTGCTAATGCTGGTGGTGATACTGGCAGCGGCGAAGCTGCTGGCTGAAGCCAGTGAGCGCGTGTCGCAACCTGCTGTATTGGGTGAACTGCTGGCCGGGTTGATACTGGGCGATAGCCTGCTGCGCCTCGTAGACCCTCGTAACGAGATTCTGCACATTCTGGCGGAACTGGGTGCGGTGTTGCTGCTTTTCGAAATCGGCCTGGAGTCGGATATTACCGAGCTGTTCCGTGTGGGCTGGCGATCGCTGTGGGTGGCAACGATCGGGGTCATCACGCCAGCGGTGCTGGGCTTCGGAGTGAGCGTGTTGCTGGGGCAGCCTGCTATGACCGCCGCCTTCATCGGAGCGACGCTGACCGCGACCAGTGTGGGTATTACCGCACGGGTAATGAAGGATTTGGGTATTTTGCGCTGGGGGGAGTCGCAAATCGTGCTGGGCGCGGCGGTCGCCGACGACGTGATAGGACTGCTGATTCTGGCGGTGTTCAGCGGGCTGGTGCAGGGCGAAACGATGTCTGCATGGCAGGTGGGTAAGGTGCTTCTTTTGGCGCTGGTGTTCTTGGCTGGTGCGCTTACTGCCGGGTTGAAAGCCTCGCATATCTTGCTGAGGGTGGCGGAACAGATGCGGGCGCGCGCCGCGCTGGTAACCGCTGCGCTCGTGTTCTGTTTCCTGCTGGCGGCAGCGGCGCAGCTGGTGGGGCTTGCGCCGATTGTGGGCGCGTTCTCGGCAGGGCTGGTACTTGCCCGCACTGAGCACCGCGTCCGCGTTACCGAACGCGCCAGCGCGATAGCCGATATGCTGGTGCCCCTCTTCTTCGTCATGATGGGAGCGCAGATGAACCTGCGGGCTATCGACATAACTACTCCCGCCGGATTGTCTGCGGTTGGGCTGGCAGTACTGTTGATTGTCGTGGCGATTCTGGGTAAGCTGGCGTCGGGATTGGCGCTATGGCGCACGCGGATGCGCCCCTGGCTGGTGGGAGTGGGTATGGTGCCTCGCGGGGAGGTCGGTCTTATCTTCGCGACGATTGGACTGCAGCAGAAAGTGTTCGATGTCACAGTGTATACCGCCGTGCTGATACTGGTTATGGTGACCACCCTCGTAACCCCACCGTGGCTGCGCGCTCTGGCACGCCGATACGGGGCACATGCACGACACACAGGGTGAGAAATTGCCCCGCAAACATGGAAAGTACTTACAGGCATACCCGAAGAACACAGATAAACACGGATGAAACGGATTGGCGCGGATACTATCCGTGGGCTATGCACACTCCTACACTAGCACGGAGTATTGACATCACAACATGAAAAGAGTATGATAGTGCCGAGTATGAATACCTACTACCTAAGGCCGCAGCTCGAGATGGCGGCTGGCGATAAAAGCGAACCGAGACGAAAGGCAGGCGGTGTGTCGTGTTAGCACCGGAGCAACAGCAAACTCTTGTAGTGCGCGTTGACCAGAAAGTTATCCAGGCAGCCCGATTGCTACAATGTAATACGCTGGAGCTGGAGAACCTTATCGAACAGGAGCTGACCGAGAACCCTGCGCTGGAGCGAATAGAGAGCGCACCCGACGATACCGAAACCCGTCAGACGCGTTCGGGCAGGGGGAATATTGAGTACGTCTATGATGGTGCGGGCAGCGAACCCCTGGAAACGGAGATAGACCCTATCGGTAATGTCGTCGACGAGAGCCTGACCCTGCGCGAGTACCTCAGTCGTGAGTTGCGCACACAGCTGCCCGAGCGCCAGTATGTGATTGCCGAATACATCCTGGATAATCTGGACGAGCATGGTCTACTTCCCGATTTCGACTGCGAGCGCGCCTCCTTCGAAACGGGGGCACCCCCGGAGGAAGTGGAAGAGGTTCTGCAGGTGCTGCAGTCTATGGACCCGCCCGGCATCGGGGCGCGCTCCGTTCAGGAATGTATGCTTCTGCAGTTGCGTTACCTGCGCGAACAGGGAGAGGGCAATCTGCTGGCAGAACGGATTGTAGAGAAATACTTCCACCTGCTGATAGACCCCCCGGTACGACGAATCGCCCGCGAATTGCGAGCCAGCAGCGAGGAGGTGGAAGATGCCCTGAAATACATCCGGGAGTCGCTACACCCTTACCCGGCGTATCGTTTTCGTCCTCCATGGGGAACACCGGCGCCCTCCTACCAAACCGTTGTCAAACCGGACGTTATCATCCGACGCAACCCTCAGGGATTCGAGGTGGAAATAGTTCGCCCGCGCTGGATTCTTATCGTCAGTCCTCAATGGCGCGAGCAATACGAGAAAATCAAAGCCAACCCATCCGCATATCCGAAGGAAACCGTCAGACAGGTGGAAGAGTACGTCGAGCGCGCGGAAAAGTTTCTCCAAAACATGGAGATACGCTACCGTACCCTGCATCGCGTTACCCGTGTGGTAATCGACCACCAGTTTGCGTTCCTTGAAACCGGCTCACACACGTTCCTCAAACCGCTCACGCGCACGCAGGTAGCTGCTCAGCTGGGTGTTCATGAGTCCACCGTCAGCCGAGCTATATCCAACAAGTGGGTGCTCATCCCGACCGACGACCTGGTACCCTTCTCCGATTTCTTCACACCCACGCTGAGCCTCCATCAGGCGATACAGGAAGTGATAAGCTCCGAAGACCCGCACCGCCCCTACGGCGACCAGCAAATCGCCGACATCCTTTACCAGCGATGGGGCATTAAAGCCACCCGGCGAACGATAGTGAAGCACCGTAACCGGATGCATATCCCTTCGTCACGAGAGAGAAAGAGGAGGAGATGACCGCTGAAGAGTTCACAGGAACCGTTGTCCTGTTTGACCTCACACACCTCCAGCGCATCGACACCTCTGATGCCCATCGCCGACGACAGGCATGGGACGAACTGCATCTGGTGACCGCCCTGCAAGGTATTGTCAACCGCCGCCAGCCGCGCCTCTATGTGACTTTCGTCGGGGATGACGCACAGGGCAGTATCGACCACCACTGGCTGGAGCACCTGCGCAAGCCGGGAGAATGGCTTTATCGCGCCCGGTTCGAGAAGGCAAACGACCTCATGGAGCTGGTGCGGCGGTTCCGTCGCTCCATCAACGGGCTGGCGGTGTGGGACGAGCGCGTACCCGCCACCGCACTGGTAGCCTCTACCGCCGCCGGGGTGGACAATCTACTGCCGGTGCGCTACGACCCAGCCCCCGATTCTCTCTACAGTCGCCTCTCGCAGGGCAAAGGCGCACTGCCCATTCGCCTCGCGCTCATTCGTTCGGACGGTAGTCCCCTTTTTACTGGAAGAGGCAACATGGGCCCGCTTTCGTTACCCAGCACCGGCAGCGCAAAGTGCGACGCGCTGATGTGGGCGGTGGGCACTTACCTGCGCAGAGGCAAATGCACCCCCGGCGTACTGGGCTACTATAGCGATGCGAACTGGCTCACCGGACGGGTGAATCTGCCCCTTGAACGCACCATGTTGTGCAATCACGACTACTTCATCGCCCGGAAAGGGTTCTTCTTCGACCTGTCACCCTGGGAAGATACCAGGCCTGTCGATGACCCTGAGCAACCAGCCAGCTCGGATGTGCGTACCCTGAGGGCGATACTGAGCGCATCGTACGAAATGACAGGCGGCGGCATGACCCATATCGGTGGCTTCGTGCCGTGGGACTTCAAATACACCGATGCTGTAGGCGAACCTCACGGGGCGGTGGAGTCGGAGTGGCGGTTTGTGGAAATTGCCTCCTGTTTTAACGCCTACCTGGATGCCGATGCCCCTGCAATCGGCGCGATGGCAAACGCTTCGTTTTTCATGCATTATCCGCTGGAGAAGCGTTATACTCAGCCGCATCCCACCTTGAGCGACCTGCAACGCGAGGGCTACGTGCTCTCCAACGGCATGGTTGCCCCCTACAGCTTCGTGGCGTTTTACGTGGGCGATTACGATTCCAGCGCATGGTTCTACCGCATGATTCCCCGCCTGTGGAGCGACCCGGCGCGCGGCAAGGTACCGCTGGCATGGGCGTTTAACCCCAATCTGGCGCACCGATTTCCGGTGGGGATGCACTTTGTGCGTCGTAACGCTTCATCCAGCGATTACTTCATCGCGGGCGACAGCGGAGCAGGCTACCTGAACCCCGGCTACCTGAGCCGTCCCCGCCCCCATAGCGGATTGCCGGACGGCTGGAAAGCGTGGGAAGCGCATTGCCGGCAAGAGTACAGCCGCTGGGATATTCGCATTACCGGATTCATCATCGACGGCAACGCTCGTGGACTGGATGAGCGCGGACTGGATGCCTATGCACGTTTTTCCCCCGACGGAATCGCCGCGCAAAAGATACCTGAGCAGGGAATGCACGGCACGATGCCATACCTGCGTATGCGGGATGATTTGCCGGGCGTCGGCGGACTACAGATGCCGCACGCGCTGGACATCGTGGGCGGTCGTCTCACCGGTGAAAAACCTCAGTTTCTGCTGTTCCGCACCATCCTGTGGACGCCTTCGCATCATCTGGAGTTGAAACGCGCCATCGAGGAGCGTTACCCGGGTACGAAGGTGGTGCATACCGGCACGCTGTTTGCCCTGCTCAAACAGCATCTATCTGTAAGGAACCGATAGCGCTACTTGACCACACTCGACGGACTGCTACTGCTTCTTTGGCGTCACCGGCTGAGTCTTCGGAATCTTTCTACCGCACATCGGGCAATAGTTCCAGTGCGGTTGCAGCTCCGCGCCACAAACACACTTCAGCACCGGCGCCGCCTGCGTCTCCACGCGCTTGCTGGTGATAGAGGCGGAGAGAGCGCTCTGGGGCTGTGCGGCGAGAGGAAATGCACGCTGTATCGTGGGGTCCACGAACTGCCGCGTGCCCGCCGCTCCGGGAGCGGCTTTCACCTGTATCTGCGGAGCAGGTACCAGCAGTATCGAACCGTCAGGCTGAAGCTGATATTGCGTCTGGGTCGCTTGCGCAATCACATTGAGCGCATAGCCCAGTGTCACATTGTTCAACACCAGCCTTGTCACTTCCAGGTCGGGAACTTCGCGTGCCGCCACAATGGTCACCCCTGTTTGCTGGGAGAGCATGGCCAGCACATTGCGCAGTTTGGTGCTTGCCACCATGTTCACCGGTCGCGACAGGATGTCTACCGGCGTCTGCATCGCCAGCGGGATTGCCAACGGGCGCGCCCTGACAATATAGGTTTCTACCAAACGTCCCTGCGAAGCCTTGGACCGTTCTATCTGGCAAACGAGTCCTGCGCTTTGCAGCACACGGTTCAGCGCCTCTTCGAACGAGTCGGTAGCAATGCGCAAGGAGACGTTCCCCTGCACGCCCGGCTCTATGACGTACTGCTTACCCGCTTTCTGGAACAGGTCGTCCAGTACTTCGCGCACATCGCGGTTGACCGCTTCAATCTGATAAGCCCGGACGGGTACCGGCTGACGGGGTTGGGCTGTCAGCGGAACCGCGAGTATCGCCGTGAGTATCAGAACTATCCATCGGTTGATCATTGCTCTCTACCTCCACTGCTGCCGGGGTATCACACTCTATCTGTACCGTTCTGGGCTGTCCGTTTTCATCGTATGTCGTCTGCAAAAGCACTCTGCTTACCAGATCGCCCTGTTCGTTGCGCACCTCCGCGTACGCCATGCTGGCAAACACCTGTGGCGTCGGCGATTGAGTTTTATCAGCCGTCTGCGCCGCTGGTCGTACAGCCATCCGCAAAAGCGAGGGCGACGGCTCAGTCCGTTTGACCGGAGGGGCTTTTGCCGTATGCACCGGCTTGACAACAGGCGAGCGCGTTGGCGAAGAGGGTAGGGACGCGAGAGACTCCGCTCCGCCCGCCACAGGCGATTTTTGCTGCTGCCCGCCGGAGGCGAACTGCTGCCCACCCGACGGTTTCACCGGCGCTGCCGTCTCCGGTATCGGGCTACGTCCACCCCACCACACCGTGCCAATCGCCAGCGCGCACACCACAGCCGCCGTCGCCGTGCCCCACTGCCACAGGGTGACACGAGGCGTGCGGACAGGCTGAGCGCGTTCGGCAAGCCTGCGCTGGAAATCCAGCCACATATCCTGCGGCGGCGCAGAAAAGGGTTCTGGCTTCAGTATCTCACCCAGGGAGCGACGCCATACCAGCTCCTGTGCACAGGCATCGCACTCCTGCAGGTGCTTTCTTACCCACTGCAGGCGCCTGCCGCTCAGCGTGCCGTCGATATATTCTTCCATCCACCAGCGAATCAGTGCACACTTCATCATATCTCGCCGTCCTCTTGGGGATGTCGCTTTTCGAACAGGCGGCGAAAGCTGTTGCGGGCGCGGTGCAAGCGTACCTTCACCGCCGCCACCGAACAGTTCATCACCTCTGCTATCTCCTCCAGCGATAGCTCTTGAAAATAGCGCAGCACCAGTACTGCCCGCTGCTGGTCGGGGAGCTGGGCGAGCATCTCCTGTACCGCCTGTTGCGTCTCCGCACGGGTTGCCTGTTGTTCCGGCTCGGCGTCGATGTCGGCGCGAAACTCGCGTAGCGCATCCAGCGGTATTTGCGGATGGCGTCTCTCTTTGCGTACATAGGTGATAGCAGCGTTCACCGCTACCCGATACAGCCATGTAGAGAACGTGGAGCCACCCCGAAAGCGCGACAGCGAATCATATACGTGCAGGAAAACATCCTGCGTGACGTCCCGCGCATCCTCGGCGTTTTGTACGATGCCGTTCACCACGTTGTACACGTAAGGCTGATACCGATGGTACAGTTCCTCGAACGCGCTGGCATCGCCCGCCAGAAATCGCTCTATCGCCTGGCGGTCGGCATCGGCTGTGTTCACCGTACCGGATGAGTGCGGCAACGCTATCGCTCCTGAGTTTGCCAACGATGCTCTCCCGCTTCCCGCTTTGTGCGGATGTCATGCACAGATAAGACGCACTATCCGCGCCAGAGGTTACGGGAGGTGGAGGAATTCCCTCTCTCACTCTTACGACTTTTTTCTCATTGTGACCTTTTCACGAACAGAGCCTGTCCGTCCCATCCGTGTCTGTCCGTGCCCTTCGGGAAAACAACACACGGATGAACACGGATACAACGGATGCACACGCTCAGATTCATCGCACCATATATCGATGCTTTAGCGTAAGGCTCTCGCCCGGAGCCAGTGTCTTCGCGTGGGAAAACAGCTCCAGGTTGGCAAACTCAGGTCCGACGTAAAGATAGCACTGGCGCACCTGCGAGGGGTCAAACTCGTTGAGAATGGTAATACCTCGCGCCTTGCTGGCAATGCCCCATGCGCCCGCGGGGAGGTCCGCACCGTTCAGGAAGGTTTCCGAGCGTGCGGGTATTTGCTTCCAGCCGCCGTCCGCCGCCTTCAAAAGCAGTTGCAAGCCCTCGCTGTTACCGGATAGTCGAAACTGCGGATGTGTGCGCAACACCACGCCGGAAACCGCCTGCGTCGAGCGGTTCGTGAGGCGTGTTTCAATCTCTACCGCTGCCTCGTCGGGCGAGAGAGTGACCACGCGCGTTAGCTGCAGGCCGTTGGGCAGGTTGGCAGACAGGGTAGCACTGCGCTTGTCCGGCGACACGGTGCACTCGTACCTTTCCGACCAGCCGGGCGAAGCGAACCGCTCGCCGGCGTACTCCTCATATCCACCGAAGTTCAGGTAGTAGTCTGCCCGATGCCCGCCCTGCAGTAACCGCCACTCCAGTGTGCCTCGCCAGAAAAGGTCTTGCTTCATCCCTTTAGAGTACAGCCGCCAGATTCGCCCTCCGAGCGCAGGTACGATGTCCGCTATCAGGTGGGGGCTTTCCAGTCGAATGATTCGCCACGCCACCTCTTCCTCGCTGAAGGCTTTCATCTCCTGCTCATAAGCGCGCTGCGGGTACTCCATCAGCTGCTGCACTTGCGGGCACTCCCACCAGGGGGTTCGCGTCGGTTCAAAGCCGATAATGGCAGAGAGCGTATAACGGAGGCGAGGTTCTACCGCCCAGTTGCGCCCGAGTATGCGGGTGAGGCGTAGCAGTTCGGAGATGCGGTAGTATGCCTCTCGCGACGGTATCTGCCGGGTGTAACCGCGCTCACTGGCGTCGGGTACGATGTCCCTGCCGCGCTGTACATTCAGGAACAGGTCGGTGAACAGCACGCCCCACTTCTCGCGCCAGATGCGTCGTTTGATAAGCTCGCTTTCCGCCAGCTGTTCGGCGCGTTCGAATAGAGGGTATATCTGCTTGTCCAGCCACTCGCGGGTAAACAGCTCGCGGAAGAACCGTTGCCCCGGTCCCGCGTGACAGTCCATCACGCCTTCGCTCGGCGATTCTATCGCACTTCGATGCAGGCGGTCTACATAGTCGCGCATCGGTCTCCATGCCCTGCTGTACCATGCCTTGCAGAACTCGTCTATCAGCTGGCGCAGGTCG
>BEHS01000041.1 GCA_002898895.1 bacterium HR16
GGACATGGCATTGAGCACCCATCCCTGTGCGTACTCACCCTCTCCATGGCTGTACCAGTTTACACTGTCGTTGCCGTTGATATCGCTAAAAGAGGAAAACAGGTAAGCGTCCACACCGTACACCACGTCACTGTCGTTGAGCAGCGTCCACGTCATTGTCTTGGCGTGGATAGGCAGGTTCGGAGCCACTTCCCGAATGGCATCCGCCATCATTTTGTGCCATCCTGCGAAGAATTCCTGATTGAAACAGATGTAGTCGTACCAGCTGGGCAGATGGTTGCGGGCATTGCCGTCAAACGGATTGGGCAGGGGAACATCATCAAATCGCGCATATTGCGTTCTCCAGCGGCGGTTCAGCGTTTCGATACTGCCGTGTCTCTCCTGCAGCCAGCGGTGCCAATCGCGCGTGGCGAATTCGCACGGCTCCTCGAAGCTTACCGGCTCGTTGCTCAGGCAGATACTGTGCAGCGCAGGGTAGCGGCTGAGTGGCGGAATCAGGGTGTGAATGTATCGCTGTAGCAGTTGCTGGCTTTCCGGGGCGTGCAGGCAGTACTGCAGGAAACCGTTGCGCCGCTTGCGCAGATGGGGATATTTGTCCTGCATCCAGCCGGGAAAGTAGTGCGGGCTGATGAGCAGGTTAACCGCCACGTTTACCTTCTCCGCCCGCTCCAGAATCTGTTGCAGTTCGCGGATGGGAGCATCGTTTACTTCGCCTTCTGCCGGAAATATCGCGCTTGGTCCCACCTCAATCTGAATAATGTTGACGCCGTATGCGGGGAACTTTTCGATATCCGCCCGCACCTGCCCGAAATGCCCATAGCCTGTGAAGAAGAGGGGGCGTGTTGTCTCGTCGACGAAGCTACCGTTCGCCACCTTTGGGCGATGTCCGCGGCACTGCCACAGTGCGACATCAGGGGACGGGCTGCGACTTTGCTGGCGCAGGTGCTCCTCTACCTCGCGCAGTTCATCCAGCTGCATCAGCGCGCGGCGCAGCTCAGGGTAGGTCTCACTGCCATCCGGCGCGACAATCTTGTGGTTCAGATCCTCTTCTACGTAGCGCACAAAGTTTTGCAGCACAGTCAGGCTCACCCGTGCCCACTGCGCAGGTTTGCCCGCTTTCTCCATTTCGGCAACCGTTTTCTCATGCGCGGGCAGACGTTGTTTTAGCTCGCCCAGCAGGCGCAGCGCTCCGGTGCGGGAGTAAAAGCGTGTGACGGCTTGTCCTTCGGCTCGTCCCATGTCCGTTTTCGCCTCCAGAATCAGCTGGCGTGGTTGCGAGTCCACTTCTCTCGCCATGCCCCGTACAATCACCCGGTGGAAACCGGCTTCCATCCGCGTTCGGCGAGTGACAGAGGTTATCCGACGTGTTCCTTGTCTGAGGGTGGCAACCAGCTCCACCTGTGCCGTCTGCGGCAGCGTCAGCACAAACGGCACAGCAAACGCGCCGTCGCCCTGAACCTCTACCTGTTCCTGTGCCGGCTCTATCTGTGTGATGGAGGATGATACGCTCGTCACTGGCGTTGCTGTATCACCCTCTTCTAGTTTGATGTCGTCTATCCAGATACCGTCTGTCGGGCTTTCAGTGATGAGGCGCAGGACAAAAGGCACGTCGCCCTCACCCGGCACGAAGGTCATACTCACTCGCCTCCAGCCGTTCGGCGATGCGGGCAAGCGCATGCGAAACTGCCATCCTCCTCCACCTCCCAACCAGGCGGTGCCCGGCCTGGCGCTGTATACGTATGCGCTCAGGGTATATCGCTTGCCAGCCTGCAGAGGGATAGGCGAGAGGTACTCTGCCATGCCGTATACGTGCGCCCCAAACGGCGTACCGTTGGTGATAAACAGGGAACGCTTGCCACTGCGGGCGCGGTCGGAGACGACGCGCAGGGTAGCGTCGGTATTGCGAGGCAACCACGACCAGCCTGTGGGCACACCGCTGGAGTGAACCTCCTCAAAGCTGGCGTTCTGGATAAGATTTGGGCTGGGGTGAAGAATCTGGGTGTGAATATCCTGCAATCGCAGTTGTTGAGCAGAGACAGCGGAGCACAAGAGAACAAGCGCAGTATAGAAACACAGCACATGCATAGTGCATATCCACCTCCGCCCTGCCATTCTGTCCGAAAGTCAGCATTTCCTGCAAGGGCGCTGGTGGTGGATGGAGGGTCACGATGGAGCGTGACCCTCCACGTATTCTGCGCTACTAGAACGGCGGAGCGGGGGGTGGCACGCGAATCTCGGCAGAAAGTGCCTCGTTGCCGCCCCTGTCCACCGCTTTCACCTGCAGGCGAACGGTGCTGGCGGGCAGGGTCGCCTGATACTGCTCGGTGCCGGGAACCTGTTGCATAGCGACCGGGGTGGGCGTGGTATCTACCCCGACCGCCAGAACGGTCACCGATGCCACACCCGTACCCACATCAAACGCCTGCACCTGCACCAGCACGCGGTTCGTGCCCGCCTCGCGGGTGACCGCCGGGGCGCCGATAACGGGCGGCGTGGGGTCAAAGGGCAGTCCCTTCTCCGCCCCACCACAGCCTGCCAGCAACGCTACCGCCATCCATCCCAGCGCGGTCAGTGCGGTTGTTGTTCTCTTCATCGTGCCACCTCCTCTCACCGTGTCAGCGTGATGGGTACCATGCTGCGAACCACCTGCCCGTCCGCGCTGACCGCCTTCACTTCCACCATGTAGCTGCCAGCAGGCAGGGCGATTCCGTTCGCATCACGCCCATCCCACGTGATTTGCTGAATACCCGCCGAACGCGAAGCACCGCTCGTCAGCCTTCGCACCAGTTTGCCTGCGGAGAGCACGTTCGCCTCCACCTGTGCACTGGTGCTCAGGTTGAACGAGATGGTGTAGCGCCCATTGGTGCTCCGTCCGCCGCTTACCCGCACCTGCGACAGGCGCAGCAGACCGCTCTGCGGGATCATCTCGATGCGGAAGCGGTACACACCGCCCTGTCGACTCACCGCGAAGGTATGCGAGCTGGTGGTGCGCAGGAAACGACGCTCGCCGGTTTGCAGGTCCACCAGCACCGGGTTCGCCGTGCGAGGTGCCTGGTGCATACCCTGCCAGTACAGCGTAGCAGTACCGTCGTTGCCTGCAGGGATGCGCACTTCCACCTCCCACGGCGTGCCGGCACGGCTGTCCGCACGCACGTCCACCGCCAGCGGTTGTGCGTTGTGCACCAGAACCACTTTTGGCGCAGAGGCAGAAGATGGCGGGTCCGGTGGCAACCCGATGGCGATGTTCTCGCCGGCGTTCGCACCGAATACCGCTTCCGCACTGCCGGAAGCGGACTGCACCAGCAGGCGCACCGCCCACGCTCCGCTGTTGCTCGATACAGCGCGGGTGTTTTGCGGGATCACTCCGTCGGACGGATTCAGGAGCAGTTCACACTCCTCATGGGCATACACCCAGTAGCCTCGCCACGGCTCGATGCTGTTCACCGCGCCGGGTATCAGCAACGGGTCGTACACCAGCACATAGCGACCGGTCGCCGGGTTCGCGCCGTCCTGCAGCCAGCCCCAGGCGTGGTCCTCTATCCATCCCGACTGCCTTGCCTGACGCAGGGACATCTCTTGACCCTGCCGTCGCACCTTAATGGCGTTCACGTCCCATACAATCGGGTCGGCGGAGGCGCTGGCGATGAAATTCCAGCCACGCTTCAGCGCAATCGGGAACGAAATCGGCAGTTCGTTGCCCGCGATGCTGAGAGGAGCCGGCTGTGCCGCGCTGTACCAGTAACCCACGCCGATGAGCAGGGCATCGCCTGCATCCGTGTACGACTGGGTGTTCGCATCCCATATCTTCATGGGCACGCCCGCGATGCCGATAGCCTGCTTGCTGGTGTCCGGCAACGCCAGGTTCACCGCAAACGTGCCAACACCCAGTAGCCTCGCGGGCACTCTGGCGGACACCTTGAAGGAGCGAGAGCCTGCGTTACTCCATTGCTGACCGTCGCTGGCGTATGCCTCCAGCTGGTAAGTGCCCGCGCTGAGCGCATTGCCTGCAGGCACGCGGAACACCGCCTCCTCACCGCTGGCGTAACTGGGCTTGCTCCAGCCGGTGGTGCTCACCGTCTGGTCATACACCGCTATCTGCTGTCCACCCTTTGAGAGCACCAGCTTGTAGCGCAGGCCGTCAGACAGGTCGGCGTCGGTAGAGCGCAGGCGGAACTCCGGGGTAGGCGACGTGACTGCAGAGGCGGCAGGGGTAATGACCTCAGGCGCTTCGGGAGCCTGGTCAACGGTGAAGCTGCGCTCCCAGCTGCCGTTGCCCCATTGCCTGCTGTCGGTGGCAAACGCCTGCCACTGGTACGCGCCCGTTGCCAGCGACGCGCCCGCCGGTACGGTGAACACCGCCTCCTCACCGCTGGCGTAGCTGGGCTTGCTCCAGCCGGTGGCATCTGCGCTCTGGTCGAAGGTAGCCACCACCTGTCCTGCCTGCTTCACCACGATTTTGTACTGCAGGCTGTCGCCGTTGGCGTCGGTGGCGCGCAGGCGGAAGGTAGGCGTATGCGGTACGAAGCTGCCGCCCGCCGGTTCCAGCAGGTCGGGAGCGGATGGCGCGGAGTTCACGATGAGCGTTCGGCTCTCACTACCGCCGCTCCATTGCTTGCCATCGTACACAAACGCCTGCCACTGGTAGGTGCCAGGGTTCAGCGCACGGGTGGAAGGTACGGTTAACACAGCATCCTCATCGCTGGTGTAACCGGGCTTGCTCCAGCCGGTTGCGTCCACCGTCTGGTCGAAGGTGGCGACGGTTGTGCCGTTGCGGGTGAAGATAATCTTGTATTTCAGCGTGTCGGTTGCGTCGGCGTCGGTAGCGCGCACCGTCAGGGTTGGCGTGCCCAGCACAATGGTATTCGAAGCGGGGCTGACCAGCGTTGGCGCATTGGGCATTCGGTTGACCACCATCCTGCGCTTGTCGCTACCCTCGCTCCACTTGATGCCGTCATAGGCAAACGCCTGCCAGTACAGCACGCCTGTCGGTAGCGCTCGCGAGGCAGGAACCGTCAGCACCGCCTCCTCGCCGCTGGCGTAGTCGGGCTTGCTCCAGCCGGTGGTGTCGGTGGTCTGGTCGAACACCTCTATCTGCTGGTCGCCCTGATAGATGACCACTTTGTACTTCATCCTCGCGCCGGGCGAAGAGGTCGCCTTCATGCGGAAGGTAGGCGTTGGTGAGACGACCGCATTCGCCGTCGGCTGCAACAGCACCGGAACGGGCGAGATGAACTCGTAAACCGCCAGCAGGTTGTAGTCCGCATCCATCGTCAGGGTGATGGTGCGATTGGTGGAGAAGTCCACCCCGTTGCGCACCCACTTGATGAACACGTTATCGTTGGGTGCAGTGGCGGGAGCGGTCAACGTCACCTGCACACCGCCATCATAGACACGTGTAAACGGCGTGGAGCCATTGCCCTGTCCGTTGATGTCATTCGGCGATACGGTAATAGCGACACCGCTATCTGGGTCGGACGAGCTGACCTGCAGGGTATGTGTCACCGCGCCGGTCACAATCATCGAGTACGCCTGCCTGCCTGCCGGGCGCAGGACGCCTTTGTGTGTGACGGTGATAGTGTATACGCCTGCCTGCGGGGCCGGGACTATCACCTGCTCCACGTTGTCCACCACGTTATCGCCTGTGGTAGCGGGAGCGGCAGGGTTCGCCGGGTTCAGCACCCAGGGCATGTAGGTGGTGGTGCCGTTGGTCACGCGCAGGTCCAGGTCGTTCACCAGCATCCGGTCGGGCGGGTCCAGAGAGACAGGAGGCGGCGTGCCAGGCGGGTCCGTCCAGACGATGGTGACCTTCAACGGCTGAGTTCCATCCGAAATCACGCGCACGGTATGCGTTTCGCCGGTGCGCAGGACCCGCTCCTGAATGGCGTATGGGTTCTTGACGCTCTGCGAGATGACCTCCGCAGCGGTTTTGGCGTTCAGGATACCCCAGCCGAACATGTAGTCGGGACCGTCGGCGGGTCCGCACTCGTCGGCGGTGTGGATTGCCAGCGCCTTGAGGGTGGCGGAACGCATGTTCACGCCGCCGTGTGTCTGCCGGTAGTGCTGGATGAGCAACCCCAGCGCGCCCGCGATGCTGGGCGAAGCCGCAGACGTGCCAGCCCCCATGCCATATCCACCGATGAAGGTGGTGTATACGTCTATACCGATGCCAACGATATCGGGCTTGATACGCCCATCATCGGTGGGTCCCCAGCTGCTGAAGCTGGTCATGCGTACGCTACTGGGTCCTGCGTACCCTCCGGGAATGGGATAGACCCCACCAACCACGAGAGTGTTTTTAGCGGTTGTCGAGTACGGGATGCACTCGTAGCCGGTGGCACCTCCGTCCAGGTCATGGCTATCGGAATACGTTTGCCCATCGAGGTGGTAGTGCTGAACAGGCTGCGAGGAGGGACCTTCTCCACGGTCGTTACCCGCCCCTTGAACAATCAGGTAGTAAGGGGCGTTATAGGCTATCTCATCCCATTCCCGAGACCAATCGCCGTAGAAGCCAAACTTCCAGTCCTCGCGCTGATTAATGGTAGTATCACCTGACCATAGAAAGTCGCCAAGCCATCCCGACAGAATCACATAGGAATGATTGGACACCAGTAAACCCACACGGGCGGCGTCTGCCATCTCAGAGGTGTCACTGTTCCAATCGTAGCTGTCCATGCTAGCTGCGAAGGACATTCCCCTGGCGCGCGGATCCACTCCGGCTGCAGCCAGGATACCGCCAACCATTGTCGCATGGTCGTGCGGCTCCGCACCATCACGGATACGAAGTCGTCCCAGAAACTCTGGATGGGTGGGGTCTACGGCACCCGCGTCCCACACTCCCAGCACGACTCCTGCGCCGGTGAGGTTTAATCCGGTAGAGCCGCCGGGCCACAGTTCATCCGCGCTAAGAGAGTCTGCGGTTTCTACACCGCTCGTGAGGTAATAGACGGGTACCCCGTTGCGCACCGCCATAATTTCTATCGTCGCGCCGTTGGGGAGTTTGCGACGCACCGGCAGACCACGCTGCTTCGCCCACTCTTCTGCCTGTCGCTTTTCGACGGCGGCTCGCAGGGAAGCACGTGCCGCCAGCGAGGTGAGTGCAGGTACATTGGTCTCCTCTTGCGCCCGGGAGAACGACGCGAGGAGCAACGTCACCCACAACAAACAGAGAACACGTGCGAACCATCTGCCTGTTGTCATTCGTGAACATTCTCCTCCTTCCAGACCTTATTGTGCGGACAAACAGGGAACGGTTACTTCGCGTTAACCTTTAATGCACCCTCGCAAATATAGCAGGTCTGAGAAGAGTTGTCAATATGTGGGGACGGAAATCATTCAGGCTCGTAAGTGGGCTTTTTCTACCCCTCCGTCACTATGCCCACCGCGTCGCGGATCGTATATGTTCCCTCTAAGGCTATCTCCAGCCCGCGTGCCTTCAGCGCTCTGGCGTCGCGACGGGGCAACATCACGCGCGAGAATCCCAGCCGCTGCGCCTCGCGCACACGCTGTTCGGTATGGATGACAGAGCGTACCTCGCCAGCCAGCCCCAGCTCACCGAAAACCACCATGTCGGGCGGAAGCGGTCGGTCCTTCAGGCTACTGACCACCGCCAGCGCGATGGCGAGGTCGGCGGCCGGCTCGCGTACAAATATGCCACCTGCGGCGTTCACAAACACGTCTTTATCGCTGAGGCGCATGCCACCACGCTTCTCCAGCACCGCCAGCACCATGTTTACCCTGTTGTAATCCAGACCGGTCACCTGTCGACGCGGTTGGCTGAGGTAGGAATGTGTGACCAGCGCCTGCACCTCCACCAGCAGAGGGCGCGTGCCTTCCATCACTGCGGTCACCACCGAGCCGGGGCTGTGCGAGGCACGTTCGGAAAGCAGCCACTCGGAGGGGTTTTGCACCGCCACCAGCCCCTGCTCGCGCATTTCGAACAGCGCCACCTCGTCGGTGCTGCCGAAACGGTTTTTGGTCGCACGCAAGATGCGGTAGTTCAGATGGGGGTCTCCTTCGAAGGTGAGCACCGTGTCCACCAGATGCTCCAGCGCTTTCGGACCCGCCAGCGCGCCCTCTTTCGTCACGTGCCCTACCAGAAAGACAGCGATACCCTGCTCCTTCGCCACCCGCTGCAGAGCCACACCACATGCCCGTACCTGCGCCACCGTGCCCGGCGCGCTTTCCAGTTCGCCGGTTTGCGTGGTCTGTATCGAGTCGACGACGACCAGCGTGGGCTGCAAACTGTTGATGTGCGCCAGTATTGCCTCCAGATTGGTCTCCGCCAGCACGTACAGGTTTGCTCCTGTTGCTCCCAGCCGTTTGGCGCGCAGTTTTATCTGGTGCGCGCTTTCCTCGCCCGAGACATACAGCACCGACTGCTCGTGACTGAGGATGTCTGCAACCTGGGTGAGCAGGGTGGACTTGCCTACGCCCGGGTCGCCTCCCAGCAGCACCAGCGAGCCGGGCACAATGCCCCCGCCCAGCACGCGATCCAGCTCCCCCATGCCGGTGGAGAGGCGCGGCAGCGCCTCCGCCGATACCTCCGCCAGTCGAACAGGCTGCGCGCCTGTGACAGGGACTTGTCGCGCTGGTGGGCGCTTCGGAGCGGGCGCAACCACCTCTTCCACGAGGCTGTTCCACTCGCCGCACTCCGGGCATCGCCCCATCCACTTGGGCGATTCGTGCCCGCACTGCTGGCAAACGTAACGAGAGGTTGCTTTGGGCATGGCATTCTCCTTACCATCGTCCCTTTGAGGACGCGACGGAGCGCGTCCATCCAGACGCTTAAACAATGTCACGCATGATTTACCATCTTCTCGATGGCTGTGCGAAGCCGACGAAGACCTTCATCCGCCTCATCCCGCTTCAAGTTCAGCGGAGGTAGCAGGCGAATGGTGTTCTCGCCAGTGGCATTTACCACCACACCTTCCTGCAGGGCGGTACGCACCACCTCCCGCGCTACGGGTTTCGCCAGGTCAAAGCCTATCATCAGCCCTGCGCCGCGTATTTCGGTGACGGGAAGGGACTCGCGCCACGAGGCGATCTGGGCGCGCAGATACTCGCCCATCGTCCGCGCGTTGTCCAGCATTCCCTCTTCTTCGATCGCCTCTATCGTCGCCAGAGCCGCCGAAGTGATGAGCGGTCCCCCCGCAAAGGTGGAGCCGTGGTCGCCTTTCTCGAGTACGTTCGCGGCTACGCCATGGGCCATGCACGCGCCGATGGGCAACCCACCACCCAGCGCCTTGGCGACGGTGAGGATGTCCGGCTTCACACCCAGCTGCTGCCACATAAACCAAGTGCCCGTGCGCCCCATGCCGGTCTGCACCTCGTCGAAAATGAGAAGTGCCCCCGCCTCGTCGCAGAGTTCGCGGGCGGCATGGAGGAATTCCGTGCTTAACGGATGCACCCCGCTCTCGCCCTGAATCGGCTCCACGATGACCGCACAGGTCTTATCGGTCACCGCCTCGCGCAGGGCGGAAACATCGTTACGCGGCACGATACGCACGCCGGGCACCAGCGGCTCGTAAGGCTTCTGGTACTTCGCCTGCGCCGTCACCGACAGCGTGCCGAACAGCCTGCCGTGAAACGCTCCTTCTACCGCCACGATTTCGATGGCGTGAGGCTCTTTACGCTTGCCCCATTTGCGGGCGATTTTGAGGGCGCACTCGTTCGCCTCTGCCCCGCTGTTGCAGAAAAAGAGCTTCTCCATGCCTGCGATGGCGGTAAGCTTTTGTGCCAGACGGAACTGCGGCTCGGTGTAGAACAGGTTGCTAACATGTAGCAGATTCTCCGCCTGCTCCTGAATGGCGCGCACCACACGTGGGTGACAGTGCCCTGCCGCGTCCACTGCAATGCCACCCAGGAAGTCGATATACTCTTTCCCCTCAGCGTCCCATAATCGCGCCCCACAGCCCTTCACGAACACCACCGGCTGACGGGCGTAGGTGGACATGATACACTGCTCGTCAATCTCTTGCAGCTCCTCCAAAAGACCCTTTCTCTCCATCTCTCGCCTCTCGTACTTGATGAGATAAGTTTATCGCATCTGTGCCCATTCGGCAAGGAGAGGAGCCAACAGGGTGGCGAACCAGATGGTATGCGCATGAGCACGCTTTCGGGTTACAAACGGCTGTGGACGCCCGGCGAAAGGTGCGCGTGGGAGGCAGACCTGCCCGACCTGCATCTGATGCGGATGAACGCACACTATATCGCCCCGCCGGAACGCCCCGATCAATGGGAGGAATGGTTGCAGCAAGCGCGGCAGTATCGGCGCTGGGTGCGCGAACACCTGCACGATGCCCACGGCTGGCATATCCGTCTGCAGTTCGATGGCGTTCGCGCATGGGTGAGACTGGCGCGCGACGAGTCTTTTGCAGTAGACCTTCAGCCGGGCGAGACGGTCATCGTTCGCGGGGAAGCGAAGCACCTGTCGGGAAACGCTACACTATGGCTTGCCTTCGACTGGTGCGACAGGACGCAGGGCAGTGCGGGAGCATGGAGCGGCTGGTCCACTGCTCTGGCGAGCACGTCCATCCCAACCGACGGACGCTGGCACCATTTTCAGGTGGAGGGGAGAGTGCCCTCCTTCGACACAGCGCGGTACTGGGCGCGTCCTATACTCGGTCAAGACGCAACCGCAGACCCTGAACCGGGTAGCCTGCTGCTGCGTGCGCTGGAGGTGCAGTTCCCCGCCAGCGTGGAGCGAAGCCGACGTTTGTCCATGCTCCAGTACCGCCAGCGTCTCTCCTTCGACGATGCGCTTTACACCCGCCGCGACTTGCGGTGGGTACAGCGCTGTTTCGTGTGCGGTTTTATCTTCCTTTATGACCGTATCTTCTGGGACCCGGAGCGGATGCGCTATCGGGTGGACGAGCTGCTGGAGCAAGCGGACAGGGGGTTTGGAGGTTTCGATGCAGTGGTGCTCTGGCACGCCTATCCGCGCATCGGCGCAGACGAGCGCAACCAGTTCGATTTCTGGCGTGATATGCCCGGCAGCATTCGTGGGGTCCGGCGAGCAGTGGAACGGTTCCACCAGCACGGCGTTAAGGTGTTCATTCCCTACATGCCCTGGGACATCGGCACGCGCAGAGAGTCGCAACCCGATGCGGATGCCCTTGCGGAGATGGTAGCCAGTCTCGACGCAGACGGCATCTTTCTGGACACGATGGTGGAAGCTCCTGCCCGCCTGCGTGAAGCAGTGGACAGCAAGCGCAGGGGCGTAGCGTTTGAACCGGAAGGACATCCTGCCATCGAGGAGATAGAGCGTTGCAATGCCTCGTGGGCTCAATGGCTGCAGGCGTTCGAGGGAATAGGGGTGCTGCACCTCAAGTGGATAGAACAACGGCACATCCAGCACCAGATACGCCGCTGGGATACCGACCACACATCGGAACTGGCGGCAGCGTGGCTGAACGGTAGTGGAGTGCTGGTCTGGGAGAACGTCTTCGGCTCGTGGAACCCGTGGCGGTGGGAAGACCGCGTTGCACTGCGCCGTATGGCGCCCGTATGGCGTGCCACCTCCGACCTGCTTCATGGCGGCGAATGGTTGCCCTGCTATCCCGTCTCCGCGCATGGTGTGCTGGCGTCCTGCTGGCGGCAGGAGCACCGATGGCTGTGGACATTCTACCGACAAACCGGTGGACAGGCGGTGACCACCCTTTCGATACCCTCTGTGCTGCAGGCAAAACAGTGGCAATGGTACGACCTCTGGCGAGGCGAGCCTCTGCAACCGGTGCGCCAGCACGAGTCATGGGTGGTAGAGTTTCCGCTGGAGCGGTTTGGAGCGGTGCTGGCGGTCTCCGGCGAAGCCGATAGAAACCTCCGCCATCTACTGGAACTCCAGCACCGTCTCCACGTCGCCAACCGCTATCCGCCTGCTCAGGATGCGCACATGGCTTCTTTGTCGGTGGTTCATCCCTTGCCACCGCCAGCGCCGCCATCCCCAAAGCAAGCTCCGGAGCAAGCAGCGTTCGTGGCAGGAGGAACAGTCCGATTCATCGTGCGGCATGTTCGGCGCGAGTGCGGTTGCTATCCCGACCCGGACACGCCCGCCGCCGACTGGAAGCGGTTCCTGACCGGTAACCCGTTCCACGAGGAGATAGAACATCACGTCACGCAAAGGCTGGGCGATTTTTACATCATGACCTCGCCGGTGACCAACGCGCAGTACCAGGCGTTTCTGGATGCTACCGGCTACACTCCCGCCGAGCCGACCAACTTCCTCAGGCACTGGAGTGGGAAACACTGCCCGACACACCTGCTGGACGAACCGGTAGTGTATGTGGACATCCACGATGCGCGTGCTTACGCGGCATGGATGGGGGCGCGTTTGCCTACCGAGTGGGAATGGCAGCACGCTGCGGGGACATTGGGCGGACGATTTTCTCACGGCGTAGTCTGGGAGTGGACGGAGAGCCTGCGAGACGACGGGCACACACGCTTCGTGATGCTGCGCGGAGGAAGCCGCTACCAGTCCACCGGCTCGCTCTGGTACTTTCCCGGGGGACGACAACCCCTCACCACTCATGCCAAGTTTATTCTGATGTATCCCGGTCTGGACAGATGCGCTACTATCGGCTTCCGTTGTGTGTGGTGAAGAGCGGTGTCTTGCAAAGGCTTGCTCGGTGTGGTAGCCTTAAGTGGGGGTGATTCCGATGGTGTACGCGATGGACAAACCCAAAACGCCGACTATACCCCGCCGCCGCTTCACGCGCGAGGAGTATTACCGCATGGCGGAAGCGGGGCTCTTCAACGGCGAACGGGTGGAACTGATTGAAGGAGATATTGTGCGTATGTCACCGATTAGCCCACTGCATGCCGCGTGCGTGCACAGAGTGTTTGAGTGGATCAGCGGGGTGTTCAGCGGCGCCTGTGTGCGTATGCAACAACCGCTGGTCATCGGCGACAGCGAACCCGAGCCTGATATTGCTGTTGTGCCTGGCAAATTAGAAGACTATCTGGATGCTCATCCAACGACTGCCCTGCTGGTTGTGGAAGTGGCACAGACTTCCGTAGAGTACGACCGTGAGGTGAAATTGCCCCTGTATGCCAGAGCAGGTGTTCCCGAATACTGGATAGTAAACCTGGATGAGGGGTGCATTGAGGTCTATCGCGACCCCGCGCCGATGGGCGGGGGCTACGCTTACCGCTCGCGACGGATTTATACCAAAGGCGAGCAGATAGCCTGCTTGCAGAAGCCGGAGAAGGTGGTAAAAGTAGAGGAGCTACTCCTCGCCTAAGAATTCGTCGATCGTTAATCCAGCTTCGCGAATGATGGCTCTCAGGGTTCCTGTGGGCAAGGTTCCGGGGTGATTAGGTACGGTCGTTCGGCGTTTGGTGTGCGGATTATACCATATCTCATGGCTTCCTTTCGCCTGCCTGTCAAATACAAATCCTGCCTCTTGCAGCTTCCGCACCACCTCGCGATAGGTCATCGCGGGCAGTCGTCCCATTGTTATGCTGCCTCAACCGTAATGCCCACAGGTATCTTGACCGTTGCCTTGCGTCGCTGTCTCCTGAGAGCCTGTGATATTTTCTCTGGCAAGGGATCGCCGTGTTCCACGCAGGACTCGATCAGTTTGCGCGCTACATCCTGCGCAATCTCCATTGTCTCTGCCAAAGTACGCCCTTGTGCTACTAACCCTTGCAGGTCCGTGCTGGTTGCCAGATAGCCGCCTTCCTCCAGCGCCTCAATCTGAATGTTAATGAGCACCTCAGCCATTTGCGCGTTACTCCTTTTAGCGTATTTGCTGATAACAATTATATCATCTCTGTGCTAGTGGTGAAAGCAGCGGGGGTAAGCAAGGAAAACTTGCAAGCGGCGAAATGCTACCTTGAACCTCCCTCCCCCAGAATGTTATAATGCCCTCAGAGAGCCTGTGCATGAGATGAGGAAGGTTTGCATGATTGACCTCAAAGTGTACCGCGAAATGGGCTTGAACGACCAGGAGTACCAGCGCATCCTGCAGCTGCTCGGTCGGGAGCCGACCTATACCGAACTGGGCATGTTCGCCGTGATGTGGTCGGAGCATTGCGGCTACAAATATTCGCGCCCTATCCTGCGCCGATTCCGCGAATACCGTCAGGCGGTGGAGAGCGGTGGTCTGGAAAACGCCGGTGTGGTGGACATCGGCGACGGCTGGGGTATCGTGATGAAGGTGGAAAGTCACAACCACCCCTCCGCTGTGGAGCCGTTTCAGGGCGCGGCAACGGGCGTGGGCGGCATCCTGCGCGACATCTTCACGATGGGCGCACGTCCTATCGCCATTCTGGACAGCCTGCGCTTCGGCCCACTGGATGACGCCCGTAACCGCTACCTGTTTACCCATGTGGTAGGGGGTATCTCATGGTACGGTAACTGCGTCGGCGTACCGACCGTCGCCGGAGAGGTGTACTTTAACCGTTGCTACTCGGGCAACCCGCTGGTGAACGCGATGGCGGTGGGCATCGTGCGCATCGATAAGATTGCCCGTGCGCGCGCGGAAGGTGTGGGCAACCCGGTGCTCTATGTTGGCTCCAGTACAGGGCGCGACGGCATCCACGGTGCCACCTTCGCCAGTGAGGAACTGAGTGAGCACTCAGAAGCCAGACGCCCCAACGTGCAGATGGGCGACCCCTTCGCCGAAAAATTGCTCATCGAAGCCACTCTTGAAGCGCTCGCCACCGGCGACATTGTGGGCATTCAAGACATGGGTGCGGCGGGGCTCACCTGCTCCACCAGCGAGACCGCCTTCAAAGGCGGCACAGGTATGGAGATCGACGTGTTGAAAGTGCCTCGCCGTGAGGAGGGCATGACCCCCTACGAGGTGATGCTCTCCGAGTCGCAGGAGCGAATGCTGTGCATTGTCAAGAAGGGACGCGAAGAGGCGGTCGCCAGCATCTTCCGTAAGTGGGGGCTGAATGCGGTGGTTATCGGGCACGTCACCGACGACGGCATCCTGCGCGTGAAGGAGGGCGATCAGGTGGCTGCCGAGTTTCCCGCCGCTTTCCTTACCGACGCCTGCCCAACCTACACGCTGAAGGCGGAGGAGCCAGCCTACATCGCCCGCGTGCGCGAGTTTGACCCACTGCAGCTGCCCGAGCCGGAGGATTGCAACCGGGTGCTGTTGGGGTTGCTTGCCTCGCCCTCTATCGCCAGCAAGCGGTGGGTGTACGAGCAGTACGACCACATGGTGCAGACCCAAACCGTTTACCTTCCCGGCGGCGACGCGGCGGTGTTGCGCCTGCGCGGCACAGGGGGCAAGGGAATTGCCCTCAAGATTGACGGCAACGGACGATACTGCTATCTGGACCCCTTTGTAGGCGGGATGCACACCGTCGCCGAGTGCGCACGCAACATCTCCTGCACGGGCGCGAAACCGCTGGCGGTGACCGACTGCCTGAACTTCGCCAACCCGGAACGCCCCGAAATCTTCTGGCAGTTCGAGCGAGCAGTAGACGGCATCGCTACCGCCTGCGAGGTGCTGGAGACGCCGGTGATTTCGGGCAACGTGTCGTTCTACAACGAGACGCCTGATGGCGCGGTGTTTCCCACCCCCACTATCGGTATGGTAGGGTTGCTGGAGGATGTAAGCCTGCACTGCAAAGCAGGGTTCCGACAGGCAGGCGATGCGGTGGTGCTGTTGATACCGGAGGGATGGCACGACCCGTTGCAAGGACTGGGAGGCAGCGAGTATCTGGCGGTGGTGCACGACATCGAGGCGGGCGCTCCTCCTGCACTGGACATCGAGGCGGAGAAACGGTTACAGGCGTGCGTGCGCGAGGCGATTGCGAGGTGTCTGCTGCACAGCGCACACGACTGCTCCGACGGTGGACTGGCGGTAGCGGTAGCCGAATGTTGTATGATGGGCAATCTGGGGGCAGATCTAGCCCTCTCCACCGATGAACGCACCGATGCCGCGCTGTTTGGCGAAACCGCCTCGCGTATTGTAGTTTCTCTGCCCACTGCAAACATCCCGCGCTTGCAGGAAGTAGCAAAGGTTCATCGTATTTCGGCAGTGGAGCTGGGCGTAGTTACCTCGGAGAGGACGCTGCGCATCGCCGTCAACGGCGACACACGAATTGATCTTCCTCTGGATGCTCTGAGTGATGCTTACGAGGGAGCCATTCCGCGACTGCTCCGTGCGGAGGGAGGAGCTTAAGTGGCTATCGATGTCACCACCTTACCGGAGGTCGCTCGGCGCGTCGTCGCCGAGATAAAGGAACATCCCAAGGTGTTTGCCATCTTCCTCTTCGGCTCGTGGGCGCGGGGCGAGCAAATGCCCATCTCCGACGTGGACATCGCGGTACTGCTCGATAACCCGAACAAAAGCGACGAGGCGGATATTGGCAGCATGTACTCGCCGACGGTGGATGTAGTGTTGTTTCACCGCCTGCCGATACGTATCCAGTTTCAGGTACTGAAGGAGGGACAACCGCTGTTTGTGCGCGATGAGGAGAAGCTGAAAGAGGTAACCTTTCAGGTGATGCGTCAGTACCACGAAATGGAGTGGTTCTATCGCAGATATTTTGAGGAGGTTCTGCGGTGAGATTATCTGACAATATTGCTCGCTTCGAGCCAGAATGGCAGGAGGCGGCACGGTTTCTGCAAGAACACGGCTTGCGCTTCTACCCGCGCTCTATTCGCCAGGCGGGTGAGGTATCCATTGCCTTCGCCAAGTACGAGGGGCAAGGGTTCGTAGTGTGTCGGCAGCCGTTGCCGATGGCTGAACCCGGCGCGTTGCTGCAGCTGGGGGAACTGTATCTCTATCCTGTGGACTGGCACAACTACCTCGCCTTGCGCGAGCTGCTTTCGCTGTCTCCCACCCCTTGCAACAAGCCGGCTTCCTTCGGCACGGGAGACAGGCTGGGCATGGTTACTGCCGCGCACCTGCAGGCACTCCAGAGTTATGATGTCTTTCCCGTTATCGCCCAGCAATCTCCCCGCGAATTAGTACGCACCGGGCGCGATTTTCGCGAGGTGCTGCTCAGCGCAGTGTGTGGTGTGCTGGAGACGGGCTACACGGGTCAGTTTGGCGCGGACGCCGACCATATCAAACACGAACAGCAACTGCTGCAGGCGGTAGAAGCCGGCTACAGCATGTATACCATAGACCTCAGCGACCCTCTGCGCGACGTGACCCGCCTTACCCAGCCGGAAATCGTGGACAAGATGCGTACTCTGTCGCCGCTGAGCCAGACTATCATCCGCGACCATGCCAACATGCGCCTCCGAACAGAAGACGGCGAGCAATATGTACTGGAGGCAGAAAGGCTGGTGCAGTCTGCTATCACCTTTGAAGAGGCGGTGCAGCAGGCGGTTCGCTTCTACATGATGCTGAAGGAACATCTCGCGGAGTTCGATTTTGAGGTCTCCATCGACGAAAGCGCCCGGGTGACCACTCCAGAAGACCACCTCTACGTGGTGGAGTATCTGCGGCGTAGCGGGGTTCAGCTGTGGAGCCTCGCTCCCCGTTTGCCGGGCGAGTTCCAAAAGGGGGTAGACTACGCAGGCGATACCGCAGAGCTGGAAAGAGCGTTTCGCCTGCACGTCGCACTGTGCCGGGAGCTGCAGGGTTATCGCCTGAGTCTGCATTCCGGCAGCGATAAGTTCAGCATCTACCGCATCTTCCGCGAGGCGACAGGCGGCAACTTCCATGTAAAGACCTCCGGCACCAGCTGGCTGCAGGCAGTGCGGTTGATTGCCCAGACCGACGCTCGTCTTTTCACCGAGCTGTATCGCCTGTGCCTGTTGCACATGGAGGAAAGCAGGCAGGCGTATCATGTGAGCATCTCTGCCAGACAGCTGCCCCCGATGCCTCCTGCCGACTTAAATGCCTTCCTCGCCCAGCCGTCGGTGCGCCAGCTGTTCCATATCTCTTACAGCGTGTTGCTGGAGGAGGCGGGCAGCGCAATCCGCGACCTGCTCACCGCCCATGAGCAGGAACATTACCGCCTCGTTACCGAACATATCGAGCGACACCTGCAGGCATTGCTATGAGGTAAGGGGGTTCTATGTCTGGGCTCTTGGGAAACGATTCTTTGGTGCTTTTTCAAGGCGATAGCATTACCGATGCGGGGCGCGATAAAAACAACCCTGCCAGTCTCGGCTGGGGTTACGCGATGATGGTAGCAAGCCTGTTCGCCGCCATGCACCCGCATCGTTCGGTGCGTTTCGTGAATCGCGGCATCAGCGGTAACCGTGTGCGTGACCTGTTGGCACGCTGGGAACAGGATTGTCTCGCTCTCAAACCTGACTGGGTATCCATCCTGATAGGTATCAACGATACGTGGCGTCGCTACGACAGCAACGATCCCACCTCTGTCGACCGTTTTGAGCGCGAATACCGCGAACTGCTGCGCATCACCCGGGAGCGCACCCGCGCTCGGCTTCTCCTGCTGGAGCCGTTCCTGATTCACGTACGCAGGGAAATGGAAAGCTGGCGCGAGGACCTGGACCCAAAGATTCAGGTGGTGCGCCGGCTGGCTAGGGAGTTTAATGCGCTGTACATCCCTCTGGACGGTATCTTCGCCAAGGTGTGCGCGATGCGAGAGCCTGCTTTCTGGGCGGGCGACGGCGTACATCCTTCCGAAGCAGGACATGCGCTCATCGCCCGATACTGGCTACAGACAGTGGGTGAGTGGACAGGATGAGGTGAGGCGTTGGGACTGCGTATCGCCATCGTGAACTCCAGCAGCTTCGGCAAGTACTTCCCAGAGCATATTGAACGCCTGAAGGCTCTGGGAGAGATAGCGCGTTTCGATTTCCCGGCAACTATCGACGGCAAATCGCTGGCGGAGGCGTTGCTGGGTTATAACATCATCATCGCCAGTGTCAAGCCATACTTCTCGCGCGAGTTTTTCCAGTACAAAGACCACACCCTGCTGATAGCCCGTCACGGCATCGGTGTGGACAACATCCACCTGCCCAGCGCGGCGGAGAAGGGTGTTGTCGTCACGAAGGTTACCCCCTGGGTGGAACGAGAAGCGGTAGCGGAGCTGGCGGTGGCGTTGCTGCTGGACATCCTGCGCCTGACCCACGAGGCAAGGCGAGCGGTCTATAAAAGCCGCTGGGCGGAGCGGGCGCGGTTCGTGGGCTTCGAAATCAAGCACAAAACGGTGGGCATTATCGGCATCGGCAACATCGGCAGCCGGGTGGCGGAGATACTGCGCCACGGATTCGGCGCGAATACCATCGCTTACGACCCCTACCTGTCGCCCGAAACCATCCGCAGTCGCGCCGCCGAGCCGGTGGAGCTGGATGACCTGCTGCAGCAGTCCGACATTATCTCCCTTAACGCCTCATTGAACGAAGGCAATTACCACATGCTCTCGCATCGTGAGTTCGCCCTGATGAAGCAAGGCGTCTTTCTGGTGAACACCGCGCGGGGCGAACTGATAGACGAAGACGCGCTGGTAGCCGCCCTCGAAACGGGCAAGGTGGCGGCAATAGGCATGGACGTGGTGGAGGGCGAGCCGATAGACGGTGAACATCGCCTGCTGAAGTACCCCAATGTGCTCGTTGTCCCCCACATCGCCGCTTACACACGCGAGTCGCTGCGCCTGATGGGCGAGAAGGTGGTACAGGATGTAGAGCGGGTGGCGCGAGGCGAGATGCCGGAGGATGTGGTAGTTCCGTAGCCACTTGAAAAGACGCGGTACAGTTTCGAAAGCGGAGGTTGTGATGATGCGGTGGCTGTTCGTGCTATGGGTGATGGTTTTCCCGCTGAGTACTGCTGCAGGCGATGTGGCGGCGCGGGCGGGCGATTACGAGGCACGGTTCGGTGCGAACGGGTTGGAGGTGCGCTATAAAGGCTTGCCCGTTGTCACCGGCAGTCGGTTTACGTTGTTCAAGCCGAACTACACAGGGGCGTACTTCTCGCAGGCGGACTTCACCGGACTGTCCACGCAGGTGGAGGGCAACTGTATCACCGTCACCGGGCGTATTCCCGATATCGATGCCGAGTTCACCCACCAGACCATTGTGGATAGGGAAGGCGTACAGATATGGTTTACCCTGCGCGTGCGCGGGCAGGTGGAGCCAAGCCCTGTGGAGCTTGCCCTGATGATGTTTCCGCCAGACGAGTTCGCCGGCGGCAGCTACCGCATAGATAGCCTTTTGGGGCAGGCACGTCCACAGCCTCTGCCGTTGGAGAAACCCCAGACCTCTGCAGCGGGCACACAGTTGGTTGCCGGCAGCGTGAGAGGGTTGACGCTTACCGGGCGCAGGGTGGAAGTCATGCTGGAGAACCTCGGCGAGGTATCGCCCAATTTCTTCGACATGCGCTCGCGCGACTTCCCTCAGCCGGAACGTGTGTACTGGCTGCTCTATCAGTGGACAGCAACGGGTGGTGAGACCACCTGCGGGGTGAAGTTGCAGGCACGTCGGGTGGCGCAACCGACTGGTCAGAGGGTTTCTGCAGGCAAAGTGTTGCTGAGAGAGGGAGGTAGACGGGTGGAGGTCCAGCGAATTTTCGTGCATCAGCAGGCGCACGCTGTCGAGAAGGCGGTTGCGCATGAGCTGCAGCGCATCTTGCGCGAAATAACCGGCAGGGAGATATCCATCACCGAAGGCGACGGCGATGGTCTATCTGCGCAGGGCGTGTTCTATGTGGGCAGGAGCGACCCTGCCAGAGCGCGCGCCCTGTACACCGATGAGGAGTTCGCGCCGCTCGGCGAGGACGGTTTCATCCTGCGCCTGAAGGGGGGCAATCTGCTGGCGGCAGGGGGCGGCTATCGCGGCACGGTTTACGCGGTGTATCGCCTGCTGGAGCGATTGGGCTGTCGGTTCTATTCCACCGAGCTGGAGGTGATTCCTCACAGAGCCACGCTGGAGGTAAAATCGCCGCTGGACGTGGTGGATAAACCCGCCTTCGAGTGGCGGGCGATGTGGGGCAGAATCCTGCCCATGACCGCCGGACTGTCGCCGGGGGAGTGGGAGGCGAAGGTGGGCGATACAAACCTGCCCAAGATGATGGGCATCCCTCCGCGCGGCTTCTGGCACCACACCATGGGCTTCCTGTTGCCTGCCAACAGCGTGCCCAAAGAGTACCTCGCCGAAATCGGCGGAGAACGGCGCGTCACCGAACCGGCGGTACAGCAGTACTGCCTCTCCAATCCCGACCTGCAGAAGGCAATGACCGAAGCGGTGCTCCGGTGGATAGAGAGCGACCCCAGCCCGCTATACTATCCTGTGCATTACGGCGACACCGCACAGTTCTGCCAGTGCGAGCGGTGCAAGGCATGGTACGAAGAGCACGGCAGCCTGACCGATGCGGTGATATGGTTCAACAACCAGATAGCGCAGGAGGTGGCGAAACGGTTCCCGGGCAAGTTCATCACCACGCTGGCATACTGGGCGACTCGCAAACCGCCGGTAAAGGAGCGTCCCCTGCCCAATCACCTCATCATCTTCTGCGCGATTGCGGAGTGCCAGGCGCGCCCGTGGTCACATCCGGTGAATCTGAAGCGAAACGTCATCCCAGACCTGGAGCAGTGGATTGCCATACATCCGCTGGGCGCGCAGGGCATTATCACCTTTGAGTATCCCACCACTTACTATTACATCGGCTACCCATTCCCGGCGCTCTATGCCTTCGCGGAGAACCTGAAGTATTACAAGAGGCTGGGCATACGG
>BEHS01000042.1 GCA_002898895.1 bacterium HR16
CGCACGGTGACTATCTCATACGGTCGGAACGAGACGCTTACTGTGCTACCCTCTATCGGCAGGGGAGCCGGCTCGCGCAACAGCATATTCACCTTCTCCGCCTTCTCCACCGCTCCGTAGAAGGTAAACCGTGCTTCTGCGGGCTTGCCGTTGACCTCAAACGCCCGCAGCACGCACCACTCGCCCTCGCGGTAGAAGGCAGAAAGCACCACATCGCCTTCCACTTGCAGGAAGCTCATCGATTCCGGCAACTGCGGCTCGCCGGAGCTGTCGCGATACACCGCCATCAGGGGGCGGTTGAAGGCTGTGGCTTCGCGAAGTAATATATCGTGACTGGGCACGCTCTCCCACACGCGATACCCGTAGCGCAGTTCCACCTCTCGCACCCAGTTTTGCTCGTCCCAGGCGTCGTACATGAACAGGATGTTACGCACTACGTCGCCGTCGCGCAGGAAGCCCTGGTTGCCTGCGTGCATGTATTGCAACCCGCGCGCGCCGTCGGTGAGGAAGATGAAGTTTAAGCCCGTAAACGGGTTGACCACCTCCTCGAAGAACTGGGGCGAGGTCATCCAGTCGCCGGTGGGGTACTTCTTGCGGTATCTCCCCTCGGCGCGGATCGGCGTCACCGCGAAAGGATGGTCATGCCAGATTTCGGTGCGCTCCAGTCGCGCGGCGATATCGGTTTGCAACGAGCGCATCATAGACGGCTCGGGTCGCTGCAGGAATCGCAGATGGGTCTGCACTTCTACAGTAGCGCTCACGGCGTTGAGGCGGATACGCGACCGAAACTGCGCCACCCCACCTAAGTCGCCCTCCACCAGCACGCTCGCCATTGCGGGGCCGGATTGCTCCACGCGCACGGAGCGCACTCCGTCTTGCGAACGGTATACCCTGTCGCCAAAGGGGATGTGCAGGGCGTTCAACGGCACGTCCTCACGCACAAACTCTGCACCATCGGAAGCCGACTGCAGGCTGGTGATAACACCCGTACGGCGGTCTATGCGAGCCTTCACGTACGGGTTTGCAAGCTGTATCGTCTCTCCGCTCTCGGTAGCGGTAGCCTGCAGGAATGTGTTGGCGTTGCCATCCGCAAAGCGATACGCCCTGTAGCCGATGGATGGCACGTTCTGTGCGGGGAAGCAGAGGGTCGCCTCTCCATCCTTCTCAGCCACTACCTGCACGGGCAAAAGGTTGCCGGTATCGTCCGCTATGGTAGGTTTGATCTGGCTGGAGGGTACGGTGACGATGGCAACTCCGCCCTGCGCCCAGCCCAACGGGTCGAACACCACGATGTCCGGCTCGCCGCACACGCGCCCGGCGATGTGCTTCAGGTTACGCTCCAGCACCATGCGCGAGAGTTCGAGGCTGTCGCGGTAATACAGCTTGCCGGTGTCGCCACACAGCCCCTCGCATTCGTCCACATCGTGATGCTGAGCCAGCAACAGGTTACGCCACGCCTGACGAATCTCCCATTCAGGATACACATCCCACTGCGCATACGGTCTGCCCAGCATTCCCGACACCACCGCGAAGCTTTCCGCGCTGAGCAGCTGGTTCTCTGCCTGCTTGCTGAGGTAGCGCACCACGTCACCGTTTTTACCGATGGACATGCCGTGGAACACGTCGTCCAGAGTGTACTCCAGCACCGGTTCTTTGCCCTTCGCCTGAGCGAGAAACTCGCTCAGCGTCACCCAGCGGATATCGAACTCGGGCTGGGCGGCTATCTCTTTCATGCGAGGGGCTATCAGCTCCGCCCGGCACATCCAGTCGGGGGTGGGGAGCAACTCCAGCCACTGGATAATCAGCGGGTCATCCATCTGCTCTACCGCTTCGTGGCGCAAGCCCTGTTCAAAGTCCTCGGGCCACTGATGCAGGCAGAGGTCGGTTTTGGGCGCCACCAGTATCTCCGAACCGTCCAGTCCGCGCCACCGCGCTCGCGAGACCCCTTCGATAGGGATATGCGGTGTGTGCCACGTCCACTGGAAAAAGAGACAACCATACTCGAACCCGCACCCTCGCAGAATCTGGGGCAGTTGGGGGAAGAAGTCGAACTCCTCCTCCCACCAGGTCACGGGGCGCACGCCAAACAGTTTCTCGCACACCAGCACGCCCATCACCAGCTGGCGCACGTTCGCCTCGCCGCCGCAGAACAAGCCGTACGGTTGACCATACGACGCCCCCACAATCTCGACGCGTCCGTCCCTGACCGCTTTCTTCAGCAGTTCGAACGCTTCGGGGTCGGTGAGTGCCAGCTGTTCGTAGCCCACCACGTCGAAGTTCACGTTGCCCTTTGCGCCTGTTTCGTCCATCAGCAGCAGCATATCCCGCACGCTGGCAGGAAGCACAAACTCTCCCCAGTTCCATACCATGTCTACCCAGTGTTTATGATTGCCGAAGGTGTAGTGTACCGTTCGTTTCGATGAAGGATGCATCGCAGGCTCCCTGATAGTACCTGACCACACGTGATTATTTGGATATGGGCAGAGCAGCTCCGCTTGCTGTCATTCTGAGCGGAGCGAAGAATCTCGTTCTATCGTCATATCGAGATGCTTCGCTGGCGCTCAGCATGACAAAATAGACTGGAACGTCTCCTGGCTCGGAACGCTCATATCCACAGATTGACGAATGGTCAAGTAACAGGTTCACATTCGGTATGCTTATTCTGCTTGCAGTGTCAAATCTCCTACCGACAAGTCGTACGGATCTTCTGGCGTGGTTTACTTGAAGCCCTTGACTTTTTTTTCGAAGTGGTATATTGCAGCTGAACAAGCAGAACAAGCATGAGCAAAGGATGGTGACCGACGATGTGGAAACGCCTTTTGGGTGTAACCCTCCTGCTGATGCTGGCGTCCAATCTGTGCTGGGCGCAATGCCGCTTACAGTTCGGAGGTGTTCATCGTGCTGGATACAGCGAAGGCTCCGATGAACCCGGCATGGGTGAGCGTGTTGCGGTATAGCTGCAGGTGGGCGTTTCAAGCACAGGATGAGCCTACTGCCGCACGCAAAGTAACTAATGCCTTGCATCTGTGGGGAGCATACCAAGAAGGAATCTGGTTTGCAAGGAACTATGACGACATCTCCGAAACATTTTACCTGCGGCAGTGCCTTGAAAGACTGGAAGCGGATGGCACCGTCGGGCAGTGTAACGATTTTGCGGATCTCCTTCTATGCCTCCAGACAAGTTTAGGAGTATCTGACCGCGTAGTACAGCGTACCCATCCCCTAAATGTCTCTGCTCGTGTGGAAAGGTTACCGAACGGACATGAAGGGGTATTGATCGATTTTACAACTCACACGATAGACGTTGCTCCGTGGGGCGATTCGCCTCCATACGACGGTAGCGCTCGGTGGGTATATCATCAGTTCGTTATAGAAACGAGTACAGCACTCGTTTGGGATGGCTGTTTGCAATTCCATCCTTCCTACCGTCTAGCCGTTACGGGTATGCCTAGAGATACCGAGTACAGAGACCGTTTAGTTCGCCAATACAATTTCTTAGACACAAAGACAGGCACGCAGGTAGAAATCGCCGACCCAGCTTTCTTCTGGGTGCCGACCCCACAAAGCGGATTGATACCATCAATTACCTCTCAGTGAGAAGGAGGTTATCACCATGCTCTGCAACTTGCAAATCGCTTTTTTACTGTTGGTAGTCGTGATCACGTGCTACGCACAGGTCGGCTCTGACCACCAGTCGGTGGTACAGAGCGGTGTGAAGGTGGTCTATAGTAAAGGTGCACCTTCACTGGGTTACACGCTTGCGGATATGCTACTAACTATACCTACAGAGGACGAACTACCGGGTTATACCGTGGTCATGCGAGAGCGCAGAAGAGAAGACGAAGGAATATTGCCTGGCGCAGACCCTACTGGTCATACCTCGTCTGGCTGGGGAAGGAAGCGTGGATTTCTCGTTGCTGGATACCCATTTCCAATGCGCAAGCGTACTGGTCCGGTCAGATAAAGGACTATATCCGCCTAAAAGCAAGGGGGTCAGTAGACGTCGACTTACGAATCGGTGACGTGAACAAAGACTATACCTACGCTGCATTCAGCAGGATGAGTTCCGTCATCTTCCAAAGAGGTACGCCTTCAGCGACACCGCTTGGCGACGAGGCGTGGTATAATCGCAACACTGTTTACTTTCGATGTGGCAACTGCCTGGTGCGGGTAGAGTCGCCGGACTGCCACTTTGCTGAAGCACTCGCGCAGAGCATCCTTTATCGGCTGCTCGTCCATCCTAAAGGGTTGGTGAAGCCGATGCCCGTGCCCCGGCTGCTGGTGGAAGGAAAGCCTCTTTCCAGCCCGCTCATCGCCTCGTTGAACGGGGTGGTAGTGGTTCCGGTGAGCCTTCTCAAGCCGTTCGGGGTAGAGATGCAGACGAGCCGCACCTCCGAAGTGTGGACGGTAACGCTGCGTCGCGGTTCCCACTGGGTGCAGGTGCAGGCGTTCGGCTGGGAGGCACAGACCCCTTCGGGCAGGGTCAAACTGGAACGTGCGGTTTTTCCGTTTCAGGGAGAGCTGGTGGTTCCGCTGAGGCAGGTAGCGGAGGCGCTGGGGCTGAGCGTGCAGGCGCAGTAGCGATGCACGTTCGCACCGAGCCAAGGGGGGAGGTTTTCCGTCTGGTAGCGTGCCAAGCGTGAATTCTCACATTTCCCAAGGGGGAAGGCGAACCTCTTGGTGAGCCGAAATCGCCCCACCCAACCTCCCCGCACGCGGGGAGGAGAGACGCCCCACCCCGCTCCTCCCCGCACGCGGGGAGGAGCATTGCGTCCCCCCGCTTGCGGGGGGACTACAGGGGGGCTAACGGCTCGGCAAGAGCCTCGCCCTCCCGAGCATGAGGATTAACAGAGCACCAGGTTTCTCTTTCAAAATCCTGCAGACCACTCTAAAGAACCCCGTAACTTTGCCGATAATCAGTGGTGACAAGCCAGCAATCTTGCGGGCTAAAAGATTTTGGGGAAAAGGCAGGAAGCCTACAATACCGTTCAAGGAGGAGCGATAGCCGATGAGTCTTCGCATTAACACCAACACCGCCGCGATGAACGCGCTGCGGAACCTGACCAACACTTCCGACATGTTTGCGCGTTCCATCGAGCGGTTGTCCTCTGGTATGCGCATTAACCGCGGCGCGGATGACCCCGCAGGGCTGATCATCTCCGAAAACCTGCGCGCCCAGATGGTGGGTTTGGCTCAAGCAACATCCAACGCGCAGGACGCGGCGAACCTGGTGAAGACTGCCGAAGGAGCACTGGATGAAATCCATAACCTGTTGCGCACCATGCGACAACTCGCGGTGCACGCGGCGAACACCGGTGTGAATGACCTTACCGCGGTGCAGGCAGACCAGACCCAGATCCGCTCCGCTCTGGAGAGCCTCAACCGCATCGCCGAACAGACACAGTTCGGTACCAAGAAACTGCTGGACGGGACCGCTGGCATCTCCGCGCAGGTCACCGATACTGCCAGACTGGCGGGCATCTTCATCGGTAGCACCTTTAACGGTGTCATCGTGCAAAGCGGCGACGTCACCATCACCGTCAATACCGCCGCTACCCGCGCTCAGGTGCTGGGAACCGCCACCTACGCCAGCGTCAACTCCTCCATCTCCACCGTCGGCGGTGGAACCAGCGGGGCAGGGGGCACGGTGGTCATCAACGGACAGTCCATCACCGTCTCGGGCAACGACACCGTGCAGACGCTGATTGACCGTATCAACGCGCTGACCAGTGTGACCGGTGTGAGCGCGATGTTCAGCGCGGGCAACGGCAGTGGCGTGGTGGTGTTGACGCAGGTAAACTACGGAGCGAACTTCAGCGTGCAGGCGAACCAGAGCGCGACGCTGTTGTTCTCGTCCGGCACATCCAGTTCGAGCACCGGTGTGGACGCGGTGGTAACGGTTTCGGTAACCACCTCTGCTGGCGTCACTTCGGCGACGTTCACTGGTGGTCGTGCTTCTGGTGACAGTGGTTTGAAGGTGAAGGATGCTTACGGCAACACGTTGTTGTTGACGGAGGCAGGCAACAGCACGGCGATTAGCAATGCGCGGGTGGCAGTGGTCTCTGCGCAGAGCCTGGTGTTCCAGATTGGCGCGAACGCAGGGCAAACCTCCCGCATCTCCCTGCGCGATACCCGCGCCAGCCAGCTGGGTACTACGGTGGTGGCGAACAAATCGCTTCAGGATATAGACGTTACCACCCAGCAGGGCGCGCAGGACGCCATTCGCATCATCGACGAGGCGATCTCGCAAATTAGCCAGGTACGCGGTAACATCGGCGCGTTCCAGAAGCAGGTGCTGGAGAGCACGATGCGTTCGTTGAACGTTGCCCGCGAGAACCTGGCGGCGTCGGAGAGCGCGATACGCGACACCAACGTTGCCGAGGAAGTGATGAACTACACGAAGTTGCAGATTCTGCAGCAGGCGGGCATGGCAGTGCTGGCGCAGGCGAACGCCTCACCGCAGGCAGTGCTATCGCTGCTACGATAGTCCGCACCCTCCTGACCAGGCGAACCAGCCGCCCCAGAGGGCGGCTGGTTCCACTTACGCCAGGTAGCGAACGCTCAACAGAGACTTCTCCTGCAGGTTAGCCAGCTCGTCGTCGTTCATCTCTTGCACCTTCTCCAGGAGAGCCTGTACTTGCTGGCGCAGGTCGTCCACATCCAGCATGCCCATCACCGCAGGGAACTGCCGGAGTTTCTCCAGCCCTTCCCGCAGCTTGCTCACCCCGCCGCGGCGGTTGTGGCGTACGGTGAGATGATAACACCCCACCGCCACCTGCAGGATGCCCTGATAGAACAAGCGCAGGGAGGTCGGTTCCTGACGCCAGAGCTCCTCCAGCACCTCATGGCACTCGAAATACTCGCCCGCGTGAAGCAGCGCGAGCGCGTCGTAGAATGCGGACGGCAGGCTAAGAGCCATCTGTTGCGCCCCTTGCAACGTTTTGTGCTCTTATATTACCACCAGCTCCGCACCTCCCAGTAAGCCGTAGTTGAAGCTGTTCAGCTCCTCACGCAGGAGCCACTCCTCCTGGAAGGCGTTGGGACCTGCCCACATGTTGTCATCGCCGTTTTTCTCGTGCAGCGGTCCCCAGGCGTTCTGCAGTGAAGAAACCACTTCTATCTCCAGCCGGTTGGTTCCGGGTTGTGCCAGAGGCGTCAGCTCCAGCACATACGGACGCCACAGCACTTTGCCCGCCTCCCTGCCGTTCACGCGCACCTTGAACAGCGTGCCAGACGGACGCAGCAGGCGCAGGAAAGTGCGTTTACCCGCCGCGGCGTCAAAGGTGGCGTGATACACCATCCTGCCGGTGTAGAAGGGGTAGCCTTGCGTGCTCCATGAGCCGACCTTCAACCGCTTCGGCTCCTCTACCAGCTTCCCCCGGAAGGGGTTTACCATCGCCACGCCGAAGTCGCCCACCACATAGGCGGTCTCCACTTCCGTCAGGAAGTCGTAATGCACCGCGAAGTCCACGATGTTCTCGCCCTTGCGCACCAGGCTGGTCACCTCCACCATCTGGAACCCCTTATCCCAGTGCCAGCCTAGGTCTTCAGGGCGGTCCCACGTGATGGGTGCGCCGTTGACGGTGATCCTGCCTTTGTACAGGTCTTCGATAACCACGTAGCTCTTCGGCTGTTCGAGGTCGCTGAGGAAGCAGTAGCGCAGCACGATATCGCCGCCTTTGCCCTCGAAGAGCCTCTTACGGATGGCTACCCACGGCTGCCATTGCAGGGTCTCCTCTGTGCCGAAGCGTTTTGCCAGCGACTTACGCACACGCCACTCGTAGTCTTCAGGTTCGAACGTTTTGCCACCATCGAACGAGACGCTGATGCGGTCCATCACCAGCACGTTCAGGTCGGTGCGGGTGAAGTCAAACTCCTGCGGGAGGGGAATCACTTCACCCTTGCGAAGGTCAGGCAAGCGTTCTTCTACCTGCGCACCGGGCACGTCCGCCCCGACGGTTAACAGCAACGAACCGCATGGCGGCAGGCTGAACTCGTAGCGCAGGTCTCTGCCCACCTGCCGGGTGGATACCCTCTGGCAGGTTCCTTCCACCGCATCCCACTTCAGCACAGGCTGTCCGGCTGCGTTCTTCAGCGTCAGCACATAGTCTCTGCCTGCATCACGGTCGGAGTTGACGATGAAGAAGATGTGCTCCTCGCCGTCGATGCGGTGCTGCAGGTAGGTCTTGGGCACCGCCTTGCCATCCGCGCCCTTCAGCGTGAAGTCGCCCGGAGCGAGGTCGTCGATGGCGTTCTGGATGGCTTCCACCGCGCAGGGCAGCGAGCGCACGTTGGGATGCGAGGCGAACTCCACCCATTTTTCTCGAGCAGGCTCGCAGTCCAGCTCGCCGGGCAACTCTCCCAGTATGATAACCTTCCCGCCGTTATCGGCAAACTGCCTCAGTAGTTCGAAGGTCTTCGGTCGCCATGTGGTAGCAGGCGGCACGACCACCACCTGATAGATCATCTCGCCGATGACGAAACGGTTGCCCTGCACGCTGCCCATGTCCTCGATGTAGCCCTCGTCGCCGAGGTCGCAGTCGTAGCCCGCGTTGAGGATGGCGTCCAGCGTCTTGCGCATCAGGTTGTCCAGCTCGTCCGCCGCGCGCAGGTCGGGCGTGGGCACGTCCAGCGGAGTGCGGCGGGCGTTGTCTTGCACCTGCCCCTGCACATCCACCCCGAACCGCCGGGCGGCGGTTGCGCTTTCGATAGAGTGCAGTAACAGAATGTCCACCGACGCCTTGCCGCGCGTGAGGGCATACGCCACGCGGGTGAAGTAGTCGTTCAGCGGGTTCAGCTCGCGCCAGTAGGTCTGCTGGTAGTTCCAGTTAGGCGGATAGTCGCGCTTGCGCCGCCCCTTGCCGGAGTACCAGGTGAGGTGCGGACAGAAGAAGTTCGCCCCCAGCACCAGGTCGTAATCGCCCAGCCATTTGAAGTCCTCGAAGGTGTTGGTGTGCCTGCTGACGCCGAAGATTTCGGTGAGCACGCGCTTCCTGCCCAGTTGCCGAGCCGCCGAGGAGACCTGCTTGACGGTGAACAGGTGGTTGTGCGCTACCCTGCACAGGTGGTCGATGCCCGGCGCCTGCTGGTAGCGGTAGTGCGCCATGATACCCCCATAGTGGCACACAATCTGCCCGTGGAAAGTGTCCTCGGCGTTGTAGTGCCCGGTATGCTGCAGCCCATGTTGTTCGCACCATTCGTAGATAGGCTTGCTGTATGCCTCTAAGAACTGGCGCAGGATGGTACGGTGGACCAGCAGGCGGATTTTGCGCGCCTCCGCCCCGTCGAAGAACAGGAACGGAACATCCTTCCAGAAATCGCGCCCTGTCCACTCGCGGTAGCGGTCAGGTAGCCCCTCATACCATGCGAAACCGTTAGGTGCGGAGGGTACCTGTGGCTCGTCGGTGAAGATGCCGGGGATGCGCTTGCCGAACTCCTCGCCCAGCTGCTGGTAGTATCGCACGTGCGTCAGGCGGATGAACTCGCGCATGGCTTCGGGGTGTAGCAGGTTGGCATAGGATTCGCCTCCCCACCAGCCGGTTTTGGGCTGATAGGTGCGCACGAGGAACAACCGCTCGAACTGGCGGGACGACTCCAGCCTGTCCAGCGGCACTTGTTCGTACTCCAGCAGGGTCAGGCGGTCGCGCTTCTTGATGGCATAACAGGCGCGCAGTGCCTGGTCCTGATGCAGAACAGGTTCCGGTTCGCCGGGTGCGACAAGCACCGCGTTGAGCGTGGTCGCACGGTATTCGTCCTTCATGCCTGCAACCTGACCACCCGCGTTTCCGCTGGGCCAGAGGTCCTCATCGTACAGCCACAGGTAGCCGTCGTGCTCCTTCGCCGCTTGCAGGGCGGCACGCATACACTCAAACCACTCATCGCTCAGGTAATCGGTGATGAGACCGTGCCTCGAATGGAAGAACCCGCCCGACAGCCCCACGCTAATCATGTCCGCCATCTGCCGGGCGACCTCGTTCGGGTTCAACTTGTCGTTGATTGCCCAGAAGGGCGCAGGACGCAGGATGCTATCGGGTTTTCGGAACGCTTCGGTGTTCATGGCTTGCTCCTGTTTCCACCAGAGTTGGGTGATGAGATTCTGTTCGCGGTATGAGCGGGTTTCCCTTCGGAGGTCACAGGCAGGTTTGCCGTTTGTCTATAAAGAAAATGGTAGGGTCTTGTGGGCGCACGGTGAATGCAAGGAGGGCATATCTGTTATGCTCCATATCGATAACAACCTGACCTCCTCTGACCTGCTGCCCGCTATCGAGCGGATGTGGCAGCTGTCGGGAGCGAAGATACTGGCGATAGAGGAGACCTGGTCGCCAGACGCGGGCGCGCCGGTGTTTACGGTGCAAGGGCGATACACCAGCCGCGCCTGGACGGACTGGACACATGGTTTCCAGTTTGGCTCCGCCCTGTTGCAGTTTGACGCTACCGGAGAGGAACGCTTCCTGCACATTGGGCGCAACGGCACGTACCGTCATATCCCTATCCATGTTACGCATACGGGCGTGCACGACCACGGGTTCAATGTGGTAAGCACCTACGGCAACCTGTGGCGAATGATACAGGATGGGCGTATCCCGCACGACGAGAGCGAGCTGCGCCTTTGCGATCTCGCCATTCGCTGTAGCGGGGCGGTACAGGCAAGCCGCTGGACACATACCGCCGACGGAGGAGGGTACATCTACTCCTTTAACGGACCCCACTCGCTGTTTGCGGATACCATGCGCACCCTGCGCGTGCTCGCTCTGGCGCATCGGCTGGGACACGTGCTGAAGGAGGAGGGCGACCGTCCTGTTTCGCTGCTGGAGCGGCTTATCCTGCATGCTCAAACTACCGCTCGTTATACCGTATACTACGGCGGTGGGCGCGACATTTATGACGTGCGCGGGCGCGTGGCACACGAAAGCCTCTTCAACCCCAAAGACGGCAGTTACCGCTGCCCCTCTACACAACAGGGCTATTCGCCGTTCAGCACATGGACGCGCGGATTGGCATGGGTGATGCTGGGCTTCGCGGAGCAGCTGGAGTTTATCGATGTGCTGGATGATGTAGAGCTGGAACCGTTTGGCGGGCGCAAGGCGGTGCAGCAGTTACTGCTCCAGCCCGCACTGGCAACCTGTGATTTCTATATCGAGAACACGCCCACCGATGGCGTTCCCTACTGGGATACCGGCGCACCGCATTTGCGCGAGCTGGGCGACTACCTGAACCGCCCCGCCGACCCCTATAATGACTATGAACCGGTGGATAGTTCCGCCGCTGTTATCGCTGCACAGGGGTTGCTGAGGTTGGGACACTGGCTGTCGGCGCATGACGGCAACGGCAAACGCTACTGGCAAGCGGGCTTGACCGTGCTGAGGCGTCTGCTGGAGGAACCCTACCTCAGCACCGACGAAGCGCATCAGGGACTGTTACTGCACTGCGTATACCACCGCCCGAACGGCTGGGATTATGTGCCACAAGGCAGGCGCGTCCCCTGCGGCGAGGCGAGCATGTGGGGCGACTACCACCTGCGCGAGGTGTGCCTGTATGTACAGCGTGTTGCAAAGGGGCAGGGTTACTATGCCTTCTTCGGGGGAGGGTGACTGACGTCCGCTTGACACGGGCAGGGCGTTCTGGTACGATTCGTACGGAGTATGAAACAGAGGTGTTGAAGATGCGCACAACAAAGGTATGGTCGTTTTCCCTACCGGAGGCGATGATTCGTGAGCTGGAACGAGTTGCGAAAGAAGAAAACAGAACGAAAAGCGAGGTCGTTCGTGAAGCTCTACGCCGTTATATAGAGGCTCGCAAGTGGAAGAAACTGCAAGAGGAGATGGCGACTCGTGCCCAGCAGCTTGGTATTACTACTGAAGCCGACGTAGAGCAGCTGGTGGACGAGGTACGTGTTTGAAGCGCGTTGTTTGTGACACCAACATCTATATATCCGCGTTCATCTTCCCCGGCAGTAAGCCTGATCAGGTGCTGGACCTCGCGCGACAAGGGTTTATCGAACTCAACGTATCGTCATTCATTCTAGACGAACTACGCCGCGTGCTGCTGGAGAAGTTCAGAATGGAGCATACAAAGAGTGAGGAGATCCTCGAACGAGTCAGGCAGCTAGCTACAATCGTGGAACCTGAAGTTCGGGTTTTCGTCATCCGAGAGAAGTAGGACGACAACCATATCATAGAATGTGCAATAGTAGTCTGTCAAGCGTGATTGTTTAAATGATAGCAGAGTAGTTTCGTACCCCTGTCATGCTGAGCGTCAGCGAAGCATCTCGATGTGACGATAAAGTGAGATTCTTCGCTTCGCTCAGAATGACAGCAGGGCGAGACCGCCTCGCCACAGTTGTGAGTATCACACTTGACAGAGTAATAGTACTTGGTCAAAGCTCAATCCTGTGGTATCATGTGGTCATATCCATTATCACAAGGAGAAAAGGCAATGAGGAGATACGAAGTGCACCTGCAGCCTGAAGAGCGAGAACAACTGCTGCGCATTACCTGTGCAGGCACGGCTCCTGCACGCAAAATCACCCGCGCTCGCATCCTGCTCAAGGCGGATGAAGGCAGGCGTCATGATGCCATTGCAGAGGAGTGTGATGTGAGCACGGTCACCGTCACCACCGTGTGTCGCCAGTTCCAGACGGAGCGGCTGCAAGCGATAGAGCGCAAACGTCCCAACAGGGTATATGAGCGCAAATTAGATGGAGAAGCGGAGGCGCACATCATTGCGTTGGCTTGCAGTGCGCCACCGGAGGGTCGGGGGCGCTGGACGTTGCGCCTGTTACGCGACGAGGCAGTGCGTTTGGAGATAGTAGAGCAAGTTTGCCATGAGACCATTCGCGCCACGCTCAAAAAAACGAACTCAAGCCTTGGCAGAAGCGTTCCTATTGCATTCCCCCTGAAGCAAGCGCGGAGTTTGTAGCGCGGATGGAGGACGTTTTAGAGGTATATCAGCGCGCTTATGACCCGCAAAGGCCGGTAGTATGCTTGGATGAGTTGCCGGTGCAGTTAGTGGGTGAAGTGTTGTGTGCGTTGCCGATGGAGCGTGGCAAGGTGAGGCGCGAGGATTACGAGTATAAGCGGGAGGGTGTGGCGAACGTGTTCATGGTGTTTGAGCCGTTAGCAGGCAAGCGTTACCTGTTTGTGACGCCTCGTCGCACCGCATTGGACTGGGCGGAGGTGATGCAGCGGATAGCGGACGAGTATTATGCTGAGGCAGAGCGGATTGTGATGGTGATGGACAATCTGAACACGCACGATGTGGCGTCGCTGTATAAGCGTTTTGTGCCTTCGGAGGCGTGGCGATTGCGTCAGCGTTTTGAGATACACCACACACCGGTTCACGGCAGTTGGTTAAACGTGGCGGAGATAGAGTTAAGCGTGTTAGTGCGTCAGTGTTTGGATCGTCGGATAGGGGATATAGGGGCGTTAGACCGGGAGGTACAGGCGTGGGCGCGGTTGCGCAATGAGGCTTGCGTTCGCGTGGACTGGCAGTTCAGGACGGCGGATGCTCGCATCAAGTTGAAGCGTCTGTATCCAAAGATTGAGCCTTGACAGAGTAATAGCAGCTAAAGCGCACTATCTTGTCACTGGAGATACCAAGCACATCTTGCCAATAGGGGAGTATCAGGGGATCAGGATTTACAGCCCTGCTGAATTTCTGCAGAGAGAGCTCTGGTTGGAGGAAGCTTAGGCGCACGGACGCACTGTGCGATACACCCGCTTTGAGGGTACAATACCTCTGGAGGTGTTTCCGATGAAGACGCTTATCCATGCTCGTAATGTGCCAAGAGATCGTTACCAGTCTCCAGCTGCCATGAAGTACTCACCGTGTCCAGCAACACTACCGGAAACAGCGCGAACTCCTCCGGCACATCATACCCTAACTCCACCAACTTCTCATACGGTGTCTTCCCCTCCATCCCCTTCCCACTATGAGCACGACGCAAGTTGTAATATGCCTGCCAACCCGATGCCGCCGCCAACAAGGAAGGCACGTCCTCTATCTGACCCAACAGCGGAACATAGAACTCCTCGTCATCCGTGCGATGGGAACGTTCCACCCGACCGTTATACCCCTTGCGACCTTTCGGGTAACGCGCCAACTGTGCTCCCAACGGCGCAAAATACCGCTGCTGCAACTCGGATAACTTCTGGGGATTGTCTCCACCAAACTCCTCCCCCCAGTCCGTTTGCCATACCACCAACTCCTTGATCCCGAAGTCCCTTATCCAGCGCATCACCAGATACACCCACAGCAGCACGTTGCTCTGGTGTAACTCAAAGCCGTAAGCCACAAAGCGCAGGCGAGTGCGCGCCTCGCAGAAGGTATACTGGTAGCGGGGCAACCTCAAACGCTTCACCCGCTCGTATAACTGCGTTCCCAATGCGGCTTTGTCCAGGATGTCTTTCACATCTACTTGTGCCAGCCAGTAGTCTCTTTGCTCCTCCCATGCCCAGTGCGCCGGATAGAATACCTGCCGCTTCTTCTTGCGCCGGGTAGTGACCCCATGACGACGCAGGATGTGGCGGATGGTGTGTGCAGACAACGCTATCCCCTGCTCACGCCACAAGTGCCACGCCAGCCGGCGAGTGCCAAAGCCGGTGTGCTTTCTCGCCTCCAGCACCTTCTGCTCCACCTCTGCCGGGGTCTGGCGGGGTGAGGTGTGAGGGCGACGTGGCAGGTCTGCAAGCCCATCGTCACCCTGCTCCTGGTAACGTCTCACCCACTTGCGCACCACCTGTCGTGAGGTGTTCCACACCCTGGCGGTGTGGCTGATGTTTCCTGTTTGCAGGTAGGTGTGCACCATCTGTTTTCTTGCTTCGGTTGGGTTCATGTGATACACTTGGTTGTAGGAAAGTTCCATCGCTGGCGTTCCTCCTTGCATAGTTTCCAGTATTGTTGGATATCAGGAACGCCAGCTTTTTTCAACCAGTAGAGCAGTAATGTATCGTCCTGCAGCTGGTAACAATCTCTTGGCGCATCTACTTTCGTCACCTTGACAGTATCCCCTGCATGTGGTACACTAGCAACGTGACCACACGAAGCAATTGTACGACGTTTCTCGGTGATGCAGAAGGATGCAACCCGCCCCGGCAAATACACAACAAACGGCGGATTGTATCCTTCTTTTTGCGAATGTCCAGAGAGACGGTCAAATATTGGTCGGTGAGGCAATAGAGAAGAATGCAAGTTACCACAGAAACACTGGAACACCAGACGGTAGCGCTGCAGGTGGAAATAGAACCGGAGCGCGTCAATCAGGCTTTTGAGAGGGCGTACCGGAGGTTGGGTAGGTACGTCGAGATACCCGGTTTTCGTCCGGGCAAGGCTCCTATTGGGTTGTTGCGCCAGGCATTGCGCGAAGACTACGTGCGTCAGCATGTGCTGGAGCAGCTCCTCGAGGAGACGATGAACAGCGCGATGAGCCAGGCGCAAGTGGAGCCTTACGGGGCACCACCCGAGCTGGATATACAACAACTGGAAGAAGGTAAGCCGATGCTCTACTCGCTCAAAGTGCCGCTGGAGCCGAAGGTGGATCTTGGCGAGTATCACGGCTTGAAGGTAACCCGCTACAAGCCTGTGGTCACCGAAGAAGATGTGACCAACGAAATCGAGTCGCGTCGTCGCCAGTTCACCCGATACGAGCGAGTGGAGCGCGAGGCGCAGACAGGCGATGTGGTTTTCGTCACCGTGGTGCCCCACATCGAGGGCGAACCTCATCCTCAGCCCACTCGACGCAACCTGATACACCTCACCGAAGAGATGCAGGCTCACCCGCTTGGCAAGATGCTGCTGGGCACGAAAGCGGGGGATGTGAAAGAGGAGACGGTACAGTTCCCTGAAAACGACCCCGACCCGGAGCTGCGCGGTAAAACGGTGAAGCTGCAGGTGACCGTACACGGCGTCTCCGAGATGAAGCTGCCTGATGACGAAGAGTTTTTGAAGCAGATGCAGGCGGAGACGATGGAGGAGCTGCGCGAGCGCGTTCGACAGGCTCTTCAGGAGGAGCTCGCTCGCTATGCGGACTCGGCGTCTCGCTCCTCCATGCGAAGCGCGGTGCTGCAGGCTGCCAAGGTGGACATTTCGCCCATCATCATTGTCTCGCGGGCGCGCGACACGCTGGCGGCACTGCAGGAACAGCTTCGTCGAGGAGGATACACCCTTGAGGAGTACGCTCAAAGCTACAATATGAGCGAGGCGGAGTTCGTCGAGTACTGGCGCCAACGAACCGCTTCAGATATCCTGTACGGGCTGATACTGCGAGCAATCCGCGAGCGTGAAGGCATCACCCTCAGCGAAGAGGAGCGCCAGCAGGCGATTCGAGAGGTTGCTGAACAGTACAATATGACCGAGGAAGAGGCTGCTCAGTCGGAAGAGCTGGAAGAGGAGCTGGAGACGCGCCTCGCCCAGAAAACCCTGCAGTTCCTGTGGGATGTTGCCGATGTTACGGAAGAGGAGTTTCGCATCCAGTCAGGGCGCGAGCAGTCCGATAATGAGGAGTAGGAGATGAACAGGCTGCGTGGCATTCACAACTCACTGATACCGATGGTGGTAGAGCAAACAGCGCGAGGCGAACGCGCCTACGATATCTACTCGCGCTTGCTCAAGGACCGCATCATCTTTATCGGAGAGCCGATTGACGACCACGTATCCAACCTGGTGGTCGCGGAGATGCTTTTCCTGGAAAAGGAGGACCCAAACCGCGACATCGAACTGTACATCAACTCGCCGGGCGGCAGTGTGTCTGCAGGGCTGGCTATCTACGATACCATGCAGGTGCTCAAGTGCGAAATCGCCACCATCTGTGTGGGGCAGGCAGCGTCGATGGCGGCGGTACTGCTGGCGGCGGGAACTAAAGGCAAACGCTATTGCCTGGAGCACGCCCGTGTGATGATTCACCAGGTGAGCGCAGGCTTTCAGGGTACAGCCATCGACATCAACATACAGGCGCAAGAGGTACTGCGCTATAACCGGATGCTGAACGAAATCCTCGCCTACCATACCGGACAACCCTTAGAGCGCGTGGAGCAGGATACCCAGCGCGATTACTTCATGTCCGCACAAGAGGCGAAGGAATACGGTATCATCGACGAGATACTGTCGCGTGGCGCACGCTAAACACTTTTTAGTAGAGGAGCGAATCTGTGGCACGAACAGGATTTGAACCTTTGGAAGGGCGCTGCGTACTGTGTGGCAAGATTCGCCCGCGCCTGATCCAGGGAATGCATGGCGGGGTGTGTATCGACTGCATCCAGTACGCCAACGAGCTGATACAATCGCAGGTAGCGCGTTACGAACGCACCGCCTCTTATGGACTGCCCAGCGTTCCCAAGCCGAAAGAGATTTACCGTATCCTCAGCCAGTATGTAGTAGGACAGGAGCGTGCCAAGCGCGCGCTATCGGTAGCGGTGTACAACCACTACAAACGCATCCAGCACACCTCGAAGGACAGAGATAGCGATGTCGAACTGCAGAAGAGCAACATCCTGCTCATAGGTCCCACAGGTAGCGGAAAAACCCTGCTGGCGCAAACTCTGGCAAAGATTCTGAACGTGCCCTTTGCTATCGCCGATGCCACATCCCTGACCGAGACGGGCTATGTCGGCGAGGACGTGGAAAACATCCTGCTGCGCCTTCTGCAGGCTGCCGATACGGGCACTTCCCTGCAAGAAACCGTGCGCAACGCACAGCGCGGTATCGTGTATATCGACGAAATAGACAAAATCGCCCGCAAGGCGGATAACCCCTCCATCACGCGCGACGTATCCGGTGAAGGAGTGCAGCAAGCTCTGCTGAAGATTCTCGAGGGCACGATTGCTAACGTACCTCCGCAAGGCGGACGTAAGCATCCTCAACAGGAGTTCATTCAGGTGGATACCACCAACATCCTGTTCATCTGCGGTGGGGCGTTCGAAGGGCTGGACAAGATTATCTCCCAGCGACTGGGCAACCAGACGATGGGCTTCCGCGCCTCGCTGGAGGGCAAGAAGAAGCTCAGCTACGGCGAGCTGCTGGCGCAGGTGATTCCCGAAGACCTGCTGAAGTTCGGCTTCATCCCCGAGTTCATCGGGCGATTGCCGGTAGTCACCACGCTGGAGCCGCTGGACGAAGAGACCTTAGTGCGTATCCTGGTGGAGCCGAAAAACGCGCTGGTCAAGCAGTACCAGAAGTTCTTCGAGATGGACGGCGTGGACCTGGTGTTCACCGAAGGCGCGTTACGTGCCATCGCTCAGGAAGCCATGCTGCGAGGAACCGGCGCGCGCGCCCTGCGTGCCATTATCGAAGAGATTATGCTGAACATCATGTACGAGGTGCCCTCTTCGCAGGACATCAAACGGGTTGTTGTGGACGAGAGAACGGTTAGAGATCGCACCGAACCGCAGATACTGCGTGCCGAAGATATCAAGCAGGCATCCTGAACACCATGCCCAGAGCACGCAAGACGACAACAGAAACCGACGAGACAACGTCCAGAACCCGCTCCACCCGGCGCAGGCGCACACGCCCTGCTGAAGCGGAGTGGGAAGAAGAGGAAGGTGCCGGTTCGCGCATCCCCACTCAACTTCCGCTGGTGCCGGTGCGCGACCAGGTGTACTTCCCCCAGATGGTGTTTCCGCTGTTCGTGGGCAGGGAACGCTCGGTACGCGCGCTCGAAGAGGCGATGGAGGGCGATCGGCTCATTGCCCTTGCCGCGCAGAAAGAGGTCATCACCGAGGAACCCGAGCCCGAGGACATTTACGATGTGGGCATCGTGGCGGAAGTGCTACAGGTGTTGCGTATGCCCGATGGAACCCTGCGCCTGATGCTGCAGGGGGTAGACCGTATCCGCATCACCCGCTACGTGCAGACCGAACCCTTCATTCTGGTGGCAGTAGAGCCTCTGCATAGCGAAAAACAGCACGACCTCGAAATCGAAGCGTTGATGGGCATCGTGGTGTCGCTCTTCGAGCAGCTGGTGAACGCAGGCAAGAATATCCCGCCCGAGGTGCTGTTGAGCGTTAGCAACCAGAGCGACCCCGAACGCATCATCAACACGGTCACGCCCTACCTGCCCGTTCGCGTGGAGGAGAAGCAGCAGATACTGGAGATGTCGAGCGTGCGCGAACGGCTCGAGCGGCTGGTGGTCATCATGCGCAAGGAGATCGAAATCCTGGAGCTGCAGAAGACCATCCGCTCGCGCGTGGAAAAGGAGATGGGCGACACCCAGCGCGAGTTCTTCCTGCGCGAACAGCTGAAGGTCATCCAGCAGGAGCTGGGCGAGCGCGACGAACGCGCCAGCGAGGTGGAGGAGTTCCGCCAGAAAATCCTCGCTGCTGGAATGCCCGAAGAGGTGCAGGAACGCGCCTTCAAGGAGCTGGAGCGACTGGAGAAGATGCCCTTTGCGGCACCCGAGGGCGTGGTGGTGCGCAACTATCTGGACTGGCTGGTGTCACTGCCGTGGAGCGCCGTGACGGAAGATAATCTGGACATCGCCGCCGCTGCGCAGGTGCTGGACGAAGACCACTACGGCTTGCAGAAGGTGAAAGAACGCATCCTCGAATTCCTCGCGGTGCGCAAGCTGGCGGGCAGTGCGATGAAAGGGCCCATCCTGTGCTTTGTGGGACCGCCGGGCGTGGGCAAAACCTCTATCGGCAGGTCTATTGCCCGCGCGCTAGGGCGCAAGTTCGTGCGCGTGTCGCTGGGCGGTGTGCGCGACGAGGCGGAGATACGCGGACACCGGCGCACCTACGTGGGCGCACTGCCCGGACGCATCATTCAGGGCATTCGGCAGGCTGGCTCGCGCAATCCGGTGTTCATGCTGGACGAGATAGATAAACTGGGCATGGACTTCCGCGGCGACCCCTCCTCCGCCCTGCTGGAAGCGCTGGACCCTGAGCAGAACTACGCCTTCTCCGACCACTATCTGGAGGTGCCCTTCAACCTGCGCGAGGTGATGTTTATCACCACCGCCAATCTGCTCGACCCCATTCCCCCTGCCCTGCGCGACCGCATGGAAGTTATCGTCTTCCCGGGCTACACCGAGGACGAGAAGATGAACATCGCGAAGGGCTTCCTGGTGCCCAAGCAGTTGAAAGAGCACGGCTTGAGCCCGGAGCAGTGCCAGTTCACCGACGCGGCGATACAGCTTATCCTGCGCGAGTACACCCGCGAGGCGGGCGTGCGCAATCTGGAGCGCGAGATTGCCTCGGTATGCCGTAAGGTGGCGCGAGCGGTTGCGGAAGGGCAGAGTGAGTCCAAAAAGGTGATGCCGGAAGACATCCCCACCTACCTGGGCGCACGCAAATACCACTACGGCACCGCAGAGGAGAAGGATGAGGTAGGCGCGGCGACGGGACTGGTGGTCACGCAGTTCGGCGGCGACATCGTTTCCATCGAGGTGAGCGTGCTACCCGCTACCAAAGGACAGCTGCTGCTCACCGGTCAGCTGGGCGAGGTGATGAAGGAGTCGGCGCAGGCTGCGCTCACCTACATCCGCTCGCGCGCCGCCCAGCTGCAGATAGACCCTGAGTTCACCCGCAACGCGGACATCCATATCCACGTGCCGGAGGGCGCAGTGCCCAAAGACGGACCCTCTGCGGGCATCACCATCGCCACCGCGCTGGCATCGGCGTTTACCGGGCGTCCTGTGCGGCGCGATGTGGCAATGACAGGCGAAATCACCCTGCGAGGGCGCATCCTGCCCATCGGTGGGGTGAAGGAGAAGGTGCTGGCAGCGCACCGCGCGGGCATCCGCGTGGTCATCCTGCCCGAAGAGAACCGCCGCGATATGGACGAGATTCCTCAGCAGGTGCTGAACGATATCGAGTTCCGCTTCGTGCGCCACATGGACGAAGTGCTACAGATTGCGCTGGTGGACACTCAGGGGAAGTAAGGGGGCAAACCTCTCCCCCGGCCCCTCTCCTACGAGGAGAGGGGAGCCGCGCATCGAACGCCCTGCGAAGATGGGGGGCTGCGGCTGAAGCCGCACCCTTTCAAACAAAGCCAGCCTGCGCTGGCTATGGAACCTTGTGGAGGGCGAGGCTCCTGCCGAGCCGATATACACCCGGCAGGAGCTTTGTTGAACCCAGATACCCCCGC
>BEHS01000043.1 GCA_002898895.1 bacterium HR16
GCGATGGTGAATCGGGTGGCGTCTGCGCTGGCAGGTAGGTAACACCTGTTTGGGGGCAGTCGCACGCAGGACTGCCCCCGCAAGAGTAAAGGAGATGAGAACCATGCCCGAGCCGCTTGTTCGATTTCACCACGTGCAACTGGGCTACGGTCGGCAGGTGGTACTGGAGAACGTCAATCTGGACATCTTTCAGGGTGACCTGTTCGGTCTTGTGGGACCCAACGGCTCCGGCAAGACCACCCTGTTGCGCTGCTTGCTGGGTATCCTGAAGCCCTTAAGCGGACAGGTCACGCGCGCACCGGGTTTGCGTATCGGTTATGTGCCCCAGCGAGAGATGCTGGATGCGCTGTTTCCGCTCACCGCACTGGACATCGTGCTGATGGGGCGGTATCCACATGCGGGTATCTTTCGCTCGCCTCGACGCGCCGACCGCGAGGTTGCCATGCAGTGCCTGCAACAGGTAGGGCTGGCGGATTCGGCGCACAAGCTGTACCGTGAGCTATCGGGTGGACAGCGACAGCGAGTACTGATTGCCCGTGCGCTGGCAGTGGAACCGAACCTGCTGGTGCTGGACGAACCGACAAATGGGTTAGACCTGCCTACCGAGGCGGCTATTCTGGGATTGATTGAACGCCTGCACTCTGAGGGTGGGTTAACCATTGTGCTGGTCAGCCATGTGTTGAACGTGGTAGCCCGTTACGCCACGCGCATGGGAGTATTGCTGGACGGCAGGCTGCTGGAAGGCGAAGCGGAGCACCTGATGCAGGAACAGGTTCTGCAAGAGGTGTACGGCGTACCTGTGTGCGTGCAAAGGCTCGACCATCACTACATCGTGGCGGTACGTGAAACGGCGAAGGAGTGCAGGGATGAGTGAGTGGCTGGAAACATGGCGATCGCCGATTGCCCAGGACGCCCTGCGCGTAGGTATCATTCTGGCAATCGTGGGCGGGTATCTGGGTGTCTACGTGGTGCTCAAGCGCGTCGTGTTTGTGGGCGCGGCACTGGCTCAGGTGAGCGCGGCAGGCGTCGCACTCGCCTTGCTGGTGGGATGGAACCCGCTGCTCAGCGCGATACTGTTCGCGCTGGCTGGTTCCGTTTTCTTCGCCCAACCGTACGGAGAACGACGCATCTCGCGAGAGTCCATTATCGGTGCTGTCTTCCTTACCTTCTCTGCGCTCACCGTGCTGCTCGCATCCAAAGGCGCACACGGCATGGAGGAGGTACAACATCTGCTGGCAGGCGACATACTCGCCGTTGCTCCCGAAGAGGTGGCTCGCATCTGGGCACTCGGGCTTGTGGTGCTGGTGGTTTTCGTGCTGCTGCGCAAGGAGTTCCTGCTGGTCGCGTTCGATGCGGAGACCGCGCAGGCGCTGGGCTACCGCACGCGCATCTGGGAGTTCGCCTTCTATCTTCTGCTGGGCGGGTTTATCGGGGTGGTGATACACCTCGTCGGGCTGGTATTGATTTTCGGCTATCTGGTGTTGCCCGCGCTGGGCGCGTTGATGCTTGCCCGGCGAATCACGCAGGTGGTCGGCATAGCGGTCGCCAACGCGCTGATAGCCACCGTGGCGGGTTTGCTGGTCTCCATCCTGTTTGACCTGCCCACTACTGCCACCATGCTGGCTTTCATGAGCCTGCTGGCTGGAGTAGAATCTGTAGCAGGCGTGGCGCTGCGTTCATAGCGACTTGCCAATCGCCTATCTTCGCATCACCGGTCTGGGTGGCTAATCGCTCGGCTGGAGCCTTGCCTTCCCCAGAAAAGAGGTTTAACCTGTTCATGTTACCCTTCGCGGCGGTAACGCTGGTGACGGCACTGATACTCGTCTGGCGCAGGCAGGTATGGCTACCATCGCGGGGAATACAGAATGGGAGGTGAACATCATGCAACGTTTTGGGCTGTGGCTGGACGGCAGATGGCACGAGACCGACCGCTGGCTGGAGGTGCATTCGCCGTATGATGGCTCGCTGGTGGGGATGGTGTCGGCAGGCAACGCACAGGTAGTACAACAGGCGGTGGAGGCAGCACAGCGTGCGATGGCGCATCCTCTGCCTCCCTATCAACGCGCGGAGATTTTAGCGCGGGCGGCGCATCTGGTAGAACAACGACGAGAGGATTTCGCCCGCACCATTGCGCTGGAGGCGGGAAAGCCCATCAAGACCGCGCGTATTGAGGTCGCCAGAGCTGTCTCCACACTCACTTTCGCCTCCATCGAAGCGCGCACGCTAACAGGAGACGTGGTGCCGATGTCGGGCGCGGCGGCGGGGGCAGGCAAGTTCGCCTTCACCGTGCGCGAGCCGATTGGTGTGGTGGGCGCAATTACCCCATTCAACTTCCCGCTGAACCTCGTATGTCACAAGGTGGCTCCGGCGATTGCAGCAGGGTGTGCGGTGGTGCTGAAACCCGCCAGCGCAACGCCCATCACCGCATTGAAACTGGCGGAGGTTTTAATGGAAGCGGACCTTCCGCGCGGGTGGCTGAACGTGATACCCGGCTCCGGCGGGGAGGTGGGCAATGCGCTGGTAGAACATCCCGACGTACCGCTTATCTCCTTCACAGGCAGTGCGGAGGTCGGCTGGGGCATCCGGGCGCGTGTGCCACATAAGAAAGTTTTGCTGGAGCTGGGCAACTCCTCTCCGCTCATCGTGTTCGAGGACGCCGATTTAGAAACGGCAGCGCAGGCGGTGGCAACGCACGGCTTCTCACACGCGGGACAGAGCTGCATCTCCGTTCAGCGCGTGCTGGTGCACGAACCGGTCGCCGAAACCTTCGAGCGAATGGTAGCAGAGAAGGTTGCCCAGCTCGCGGTGGGTGACCCGCTGGATGAGAAGACGCATGTGGGGCCGCTGATTACCACTACCGACCGCGACCGCGTCAAGGCGTGGATCGACGAGGCGGTATCCGCAGGCGCGCGCCTGCTCGTTGGGGGCGAAGTGGAGGGCACTTTGCTCCAGCCGACGGTGCTGGCGGACGTGACGCCCGAGATGAAGGTGTTCTGCCGTGAGGTGTTCGGACCGGTGGTGGGTATTACGCGCTTTAAGAGCATCGATGAAGCGGTAGACCTCGCCAACGCTACCGAGTATGGCTTACAGGCAGGGGTGTTCACCGCTTCCATTCACAACGCCTTCGAGATGGCAAAGCGGTTGCGCTTCGGCGGGGTGCTGATTAACGAAGCGCCCACCTACCGCACCGACCAGATGCCGTACGGCGGCGTCAAAGCCAGCGGCAACACGCGCGAGGGGCCCCACTACGCGGTGCGCGAAATGACGGTGGAGAAGCTGGTCATCCTGAATGGAGTAAACCTGTAGCCGACCACTCGCATCATCGCGCCGGGTCAAACTGCGGTATCGGCAGTTGCTTCCCGCCCTGTAATGCGCTCTGGTGCGCGATAATACCGGGCACGGTCAACGCCAGCGCGTTGTAGATGTCTATCTCCGGGCGGCGGTCGTTCACCAGCGCATCCACGAACTCATGTGTCAGGAAGGTATGCGAGCCGTCGTGCCCGCTGGGGTGACGCAGAGGCTCTGGCAGCATCTCCGTCTTCCACCACTGCGGCTGTTCGTACTGCTCCATCATGGGGCGCGTGCGCACGAAGCCCGCATCGTCCGTCTCCTTCTGCTCACTGGCGCGGCGAATCACGTAGCCTGTCCCGTTCGGATGGGGGTCGTAATAGCTCACCACGTCGCCAATCCACTGTCCCCGCTCGCAACCGCCTACCGCCGCCTTCCAGTACACCCCGATGCGAAAGGCGTTGCCCCGGTTGGTGGTGAAAAACGCAGTGCCGTTCCAGAACGGATTCTTGTAGACATTATCCTTCAGAATCGGCGAGTCGTCTCCCCAGCCCACGCAGGAAACCTGCGTCATCCGCTCGCCGGTCACGCCCACCAGGTATGCCGTGCAGTGGGTGGGATAGTGCATCGGCGGGAAGCCATAGCGCCAGGTGCGGTTGCCTTTGTCGTCCCAAAAGAGCACCTCCAGTCCGGGGTGATGGTATTCCGCCTCGGTGTAGAACAGATTGCCGAACTTGCCCTCGCGAAACCACTTCCGGGCGGAGATAACCGACTGGTGGTACCAGCTGGTTTCCGCCAGCATGTAGGTCAGTCCTGTCTGTTTCACAGTGTCCAGAAGCTGCTCAGCCTCCTCCAGGTTCATACATGCAGGAACGGCGCTGAGCACATGCTTGCCCGCCTTCAGGCACGCTACCGCATGTCGTACATGGTCGGGCGCAGGAGTAAAAATCGCCACCGCCTCCACATTCTTGTCCAGTATCAGCTTTTCCAGGGATTCGTAGCTCTTGCTGCAGCCGTACACCTGCATCAGTCGCTCCCGCCGCTCGGGGATGAGGTCGCTCACCGCCTCGACGATGCAGTTGGGGTGCTCATGGAAGTAAAACGACGCGCCGAAGTTCCCACCGACGATACCGACGCGCACCCTCTTTGCCCGCTCCTGGTGAACGCCCGCCATCAACGGCGCCGCTGCCAGCCCTGCCGCCAGCGTTCCGCTCAAGCGCAGAAACTCGCGTCGGGAGAGGTCTAACGGTGACTGCATGGTGTTCATAATGGTTTCTCCTTCTGAGACGAAATAGCGGTGGAGGGTCGCGCTCCGTCGCGACCAAAGGGGAACGGCTCGGCAGGAGCCTCGCCCTCCCCTGCTATGCAAAAAGATCCCGCAATGCCTGTTTGACCCTATCAAAAGCTTGGCTGTTCAGAGGGATGTCTCCTGCTTCCGCCGCTTCACCGAGGCGCCTGCCCGGTTCTCTTCTGGAAGATAGATAGGCATACAGCTTCGCTTTCGACACTTTACGCGGGGGGTGCTTTTCTCTCCGTTGGACACACTCCCAAAACTGTTCCACGCATTCCATTACCGGCTCGTCGGCCAGCGCTTGCAAGCACAAGTCTTCAAGCTCGCCCTTATCACTCATATCGGGCAGAATGATAACGCATACCTTGGGAGTGCCCTGCTCAATTCGAAACGGTGCAGAAGGCAGAGGTAGTCCAACGTTTCGAAGAGTATCTTTGATGCTTTGAAAGGCGCCTTGAGGGTTATCATCAGCATCGCGTACAATGGCCAGAGCTTCCATTTCAGCAAAACCGGGCGTTGCTACGACTGCTCTCCATGTTTCTGTCTTGCCCATTTCGTCTTTGCCGCCCAACCCAATACATTGCACGTCCGTTAACCCGATTTGCCTCAGCAAGGCGTTGAAAAAACGCTCGTCGTCTTTGCCCTCTACGACCACCAGTTTACGGCTCGTAACCTGGATTGTCCTCACCTATCGAACCTCCAGCCCGGTTTCAATTGCTGCCTGTAAGGTTTTCTGGTCGTAAGTGACCACCCGGATGTGCTCGTTAACACGTTCCAAGCGATGCAAGCGGAAGTCATAGGTGTCGAGTTCCGAAAAAGCTTCGTGCGCTGCGACGATACACTCCCAGCTGTGGGTAGTGGCGAAAAGTTGTGTATCAAACTCGCGGGTTGCCTGCGCCACCGCCGTCCACACCTTCTTGAGAACGGAATGATGGATGCCGTTCTCGAACTCGTCGATGAGCACGACACCACCTGATGCGTTGCCAATCTGCACGACCATATTCGCAACACGAACCATGCCTTCTCCCATCAGGGGTAAGGGCATGAGCCTGCCTGTCCCGATATCTCCATGCAAGATAGGCTCATCTCCCAACACGACCACCGATACTCGCTTCAGACGCGGTTCAATAATCTTCAATGCCTCCACGACAACCTGTTGCTTGTCTTGCACTTCCAGTTTGCCAAAAAGGTGAGCCTGTTCCCTAAGCGGGATTCGTACACGCGCACCCTGCAAAAAGGCAGGAAACGGCGGCGCGGGTAATTCGTCGATCACTATCCCAGTTCTGCCCAACATCATTTTTCGGGATATCTGTGTTCCATTTTCCACACTCTCGAATCGGATAGCGTGACCGAACTGCGAAGACGAAGCCGTATCCCGTATTGTCTGCATCGTCTTGTGTTGTCCTGCTTTGACCTCTACCGGTTCCACAGTGGTTTGAATACGCAGGGTGCGTTGTGTACCTCTGTGGTCATAACCTTCTAGTTCAATGGTTTTTGTGGTGTCAAAGCCCCGAAACAACGAATGCCATGGTGTTTCGGCGGAAGGAAAGAACTCTACCTGCACATTCTCGATACCGCGAAAAGCGTTTATTCGGATAGCAAGTTCCGGGTTATACGCCCCGCAGTGCAAAAACATCGCCTCCAGCAGGGCGGTCTTGCCCACATTATTCTTACCCGCAATCAGGTTAACCCTTGCCAAGTCCGACAGGGTGAGTTCCTTGAAACACCGAAAGTTGCGCACCGTGAAAGACCGATACATACCCTTTCCCCCGCCTCCTTGTTCGGCGTCACCACTTGTTGTCCTTCCTGCATTGTAGAAACCTTTCATTCACGATAGCACTCCTGCCTCTCTTCCAGAGCAGGGGCGTTCACCAGAAACAGATACTGGCCATCATCTCATTTCCCCTTCTCCGCTTCGTAGTGTACCCAGCGCGGGGCGAGCTTGAGCTGTATCAGCGTCAGCGCGAGGATGATGATAAAGATAATCCACGCCAGCGCGGAAGCATAGCCCATCTTGAAGTAGGTGAAGGCATTGTTGAACAGATACATCACCGGAACCAGCAGGCTATCGCCCGGACCGGTGCTACTGGTTCCTGCACCCACTCCGCCCAGGATGTAGATGCGGTCAAACTCTTGCAGGGCGTGGATCGTGCCCATAATCAGGTTGAAGAAAATGTACGGCGAGAGCATGGGCAGGGTCACATGGCGGAACTTCGCCCAGCCGCTCGCGCCGTCCAGCTCGGCGGCTTCGTACAGGTGGGTGGGCACGCCCTGCAGACCGGCAAGCCACAGAATCATCCCACCTCCCGCACCCCATAGCCCCATCACGATCAGTCCGGGCTTGCTCCACTCCGGCACGCCAAACCATCCGGGCGGCGCCCAGCCGAACCACTGCCCCAGTGTGGCTTTCCATGCGGCGTTGATAATCCCACGGTTGGGGTCGCCGTTCAGTATCCATGCCCACAGCACCGCCGACGCCACCACCGGCACGATGGAGGGCATATAATAGGCGGTGCGATAGCCACTCATGCCCCTTACCTGCGTATTTAGCAGCATGGCGATAGCCAGTCCTGTTGTCATGCCCAGCGGAATGCCGAAGAACGCCAGATAACCTGCATTGTAGAAGGCTTTGCTGAGAAAACCGAAGTCTACCGTGAGCAGCTCCTTGTAGTTCAGCAGTCCGATGTATCGTGGCGGATGCAGCACGTCATAATCGCAGAAACTGAACACAATAGACGCCAGAATGGGTCCCGCGGTGAACAGGAAGAAGCCGATAATCCACGGTGAAGCAAACAGGTATCCCGCAATCGCCTCGGGACGCCCCAGTTTGCCTACCGGGCCAGACCGCCGTGCCAGCAGTGCCACAACTACCACAAACGCCAGCAGCCCCAGCGCAATTAGCGCCATCGGCAGGCGAATATCCAGAACAGGGTACTTCTCGCGGGTGAAGACCTTGTCCAGCTCGCGCTGTACCGTCAACGCGCCCGCGTCTAACGCCTGCTTCGGGGTCATTTCATGCAGGATAGCCATATCGAAGGCACGCACATGCTCATCCCACAGCCTCTGCCCCACGAAGGTCACAGGACGGAACTTCGACACCTTCATCAGGTCGATGAACATCCGCAGCGGCTCGCGAAACTTGGCGGATTTTGGAGCGAACTCCTTGAACACCGCTTCGTTCACCTTGAGGTTGGCGGAGAGCCCCGGTACAAATGGGCGACCTTTACTCTCGTTCCACGCTTTCTGCGCACGGGCGGAGATGAGGTTGCTCTCCACACTGCACATCCACTTGATGAACAGCCATGCCTCCTCCACGTGCTTCGCTCCGCGCGGGATGGCGTATGAGAAACCGCCCGACCACGTGATGAACCTGGGCTGTCCCTCAAAGGGCGGCTCCCCACGCAGGCGAGCAGCGGGCACTGGAGCAGGAGCCACACCAAAATCGAGGTCGGGTCTGTATCGGGCGATATTGTTCAGCACCCAGTTGCCGTCAATCTTCATCGCCACCTTACCGATGAAGAAGGGGTCCATCTCCTGCGTCTGGAAGCCGGAAGCGAAGGCATTGATATTTTTCGCGCCGCCCAGCTCGTCGTACACCTTCACCAGCCACTCCAGCGCCTGGACGGTGCGTGGGTTATTCAGAGTACACGTACGCCCGTCGGGCGACATGAACTCACCGCCGTTCTGCCACGAGTAGAGGTACAGCCACGAGTTACCGTAATTCGGGATGAAGCCGATACGCTGATACGTGCCGTCGGGGTTGCGTTTGGTCAGTTTTTTGGCGTATTCCAGCAGTTCCTCCCACGTCTGCGGTGGGCGATTCGGATCCAATCCCGCCTCGCGGAAGAGCTGTTTGTTGTAGTAAAGCGCGCGGTCGTCGGTACCGGCGGGAATGGCGTACACCTTGCCCTTGTAGCACGCTTCCTGCCAGCAGGCGTTGTAGAACTCCTCCGGACGGATACCATCCGGCTGATTGCGGTCACGGGCGATGAGGTCATCCAGCGGACGGAAGGCATCGCGTGACGCCCAGTCGCCGATGGTGAAGCGGTCCTGAAAAATCACATCGGGCGCGACGTTGCCCACGATGGCGGTCATCAGCTTCTGCGGGTTCATCCGCCCCGCCCCCATCGACAGCAGACTCACCTCGATATGCGGGTAGCGACGTTCGAACTCCTTCACCTGAGCCTGCAACCCCGCGCTCTCCTCGCCCAGCTGCAGCCCCCACACCACCAGCTTGACCTTGCGCGGTGATTCCGGTGCTCGCTTTGCCAGCGTCAATGAAGCGATGATAACACCCAGCAGCACCACGAACAGTACAGCCCACGTCAGAACGCTTTGTAGTCTCTCGCGCATCTCCTCTCCGCCTTCCTCTCGCTTACGACTCTATTGTAACAAGCAGGCGGCAACAGAGCAATACCGCTGAAGCCTCGTACGGTATTGCATCTTCACGCCGACACAGGGTACATTTTCTACAATCTGTAAAAAAGGAGACTTTCCATGCGCAAGCTGGTATGGCTGAGCCTGCTCTTGCTTTCGGTCGCCGTCCGTGCCCAGGACAGCGGATGCCCTGCTTGAACGGTGATACAGTCGCACCAGCGCGGGTCGCTGGACGTTGGATATCGAGAGTTCACCGTGCCGCCGGGTCAGGTCTCGCTATTCGGTATGGTATCGGGGAACTCAGAGGAAAACCGCGCCAAGTTCTGGTTGCGCACAGGCGCGACGCCTCGTCTGGACATTGGTGCTGGATACAGCCGCATGGGCAACCGCTTCTCGCTCATCGCCACATGGCATCCGTTGAGCAGTCGCGAGGGGATGCCGTTCGATGTGCTGATGGGCTATGGATTCTCTTCTTCCAATGTGCGCGAGCAGGAGGGCTTCTACACTTTTGCCGTCAAATCTTTCGGAGACCTGTCGCTGGTCACCGGCTTTGAACGGCTACGCAACGGACGCAACATCGGTGTGCTGGCAGGGTCGTTGATCCTGTCTCAGGATACCGGGTTCATGTTCTATCTGCATACGGGCAGTACGCCGGGCGAGCCTACCCTCTACAACCTCGCGCTGATTCGACGCGTGGGCGAGTGGCAGATGGGGTTGTGGTGGTTCCACCCCAGCCAGGAGAGCACTGTTGGGCTTTCTTTCACCACACAGTTCGCTCTGCCCCGGAGATAAGGCAATGACAGACGGTTTGGCGGGGGCGAGGCTCCCGCCGAGCCGTTTTTCATCATAAGAGCGCGACCGCAAAACAGTCGTACCCGCGCATGGGGCAGATTCAACATTTTGTAACTACACAGCAGGCCTCACCTATCCGCGCACCCCAACCTGAAGATAACTTATTCGTCCCCTACCAGACCGAAGCTCCTCACCAGCCAGGCGAAGTCCCACAGCGTAATCTCGCCGTCGCCATCCAGATCGGCGTCGATGTCGTAACGCTCCTCTCCGGCGATGCTGCCGAACGCCGCGACCAGCCTGCCGAAGTCGAACAGGGTCACCTCGTTGTCTCCATCGATGTCGCCAGTGAGAAGGGTGACACGCAAGGTACTTCCCGAAGCCTCTACCGTCCGCGTCAGGAAAGGCTTGCCGGACACGGTCAGCCAGTATCTCCCCGACGGGGCAGGGATGCTGAACAGCAGGGAGCTGGTGAGACCTCTGGGGTCAAGCGAGAGCGTGCCTTCATCGACCACCTCGCCCGTTTCGTAGCGGCGCAGCGTGTAACGCAGGTGCTCCGGAGCGACACCCAGCCAGCCCGGTATCTGCACATAGCCACCGACACTATTATCTCCCGTCGGCGATCGAAACAGTGCAAAGTCGCCCAGCAACAGGTATTTGCCATCGGGTGAGAAAGAGACCGAGTAGCCGGGATGCCAACCAGTGGGCACGTAGCGCCATCCCAGTACGACCACAGGAGATGGCATCCGGAAGAATAGCAGCCGATTCCCCCAGCGAACCAGCAGCTGCTCGCCGTTTGGGGAGGGACTCACACTGAACGGGGGCACGAAGTCGCCCGGCTGCGTAAAGGAGCGCCCTCCCAGCAAGTTACCCGTCAGGGCATCGTATATCATCACACGTAGTTCACTGAATGACACACGCGTCGCCACCAGAAAACGCCCATCTGCACTGAACTGCACACTACCCGATTCTGGCAGCGTATACAGCACGGTGTAATCGGGGAGCTGCCGCACGACCCAGTCCGCTCCTGTCCTTCCTGCCAGCAATCGCCCATCCCCACTCAAAGCGATGGGATAGGAGTAGATATCTGGCACAGATGGGTCTTCCGAGCCGTCCGCACAGAACCACGCACGCAGCTTCCCCGTATCCTCTACCCCGAATAGGCGAACGCCATCGGGCGAGAACGCCAGCTGGAGCAGGTCGCCCGCTAGCGGTATGCTCCATGCGAGCGTCGCCACAGGCTCGGTCAGCTCATACACCCGGAGTTCGTAAGGATACACATCATAAGATACCAGCCCGATGAAGCGCGCATCGGGTGAGAGCGCACTCGTGTAGAACGCACTGTTTTCCGGTAACCGCACGCGCCGCTGCAGTGTGCCATCTTCTAATCTGGTAAACAGTACCTCTTGCCCATCCAGCCCCACCACCTGCTGCGAGTCGGGCGTAAAGCCGAGCGGTCTACCCATCGTCGGAGGTTCCCAGATGTGCAAAACGCTTCCCGAAACCGTGTCTATTCCCTTGACACGTCGTTCCAGTGCCACCCACAGTAGACCACTATCGGGCGAGAAACACAGACCATACCCTTCGAGGTGCTCTATCTCCTCAGACGCCACCAGCGAGCCATCAGCCAGTAGCCACAACTTCCAGCGCCCCACCAGGTCATATCCAAACGCTCCGGCTGCGAGATACCGCCCGTTCGGACTGAATCGCACCACGTTGAACGGCGTTCCGTCGTTGCCGAAGGCATACAGAAGACGCTGAGACGGCGTCTCGTACACGTTGAGTCTGGTAGCAGTGCTGATGGCGATGCGTTCACCATGAGGAGAGAGCGCAAGGCTGTGCACATATCCTTCGGGACGGAAACGTGCCACCTCACGGAAGTCGGACAGACGCATCACCACCACGTCGATAGAGGTATACCACCCGATGCCTGCAGGAACGGGATACGCCAGCATTCCCCCATCTGCCGAGAGAACCGGCTCTGGCAGATTGTTCTCCAGCGGCAGGCTGAGATGCAGACGCAGGGGGGCTGTTTGCCAGATATGCAGTTCGCGTGGCGCAAGGAACCGCTGCGCGGAGCTAACCACCGTCAATAACCACTGTCCATCATCGGATGCAGAAACACTGCCCCTGTCCGGTAGCGCCGCAATCGGTCGTAAGCTGGGCAGATGCCGGAGAACGACACCACGTGGTTCCGCCACTGCCAGCAGGTGATTGCCCGCGAAACACGCCCTACCGTCCAGCACCGCCGCCGGCTCCAGATGCCACAAATCGGGAGAAGCGCGATACAGCGTCTGCCCCAGCACTACCCAGCGACCATCGAGAGAGATTTGCAGGTTTCGCGCCTCCATCCCAAACTGCTTGATCCACAGCAAATCCCCAAACGGCTGGGCGGATAGCGGCAGCGAACAACCGGCAAGAAGTATAAACAGAATGCTTCGAACAACCCACATACAGTAGCGGGTCATGGCGTTCCCCCCTTTCAGTAAAGGTTCGGAAACTACCTCCTTGTTCTGGGTAGTAACATTCTAGCAGTTCACCCACAGAAGTCAAGAGGTTGCGCAGTGAGAGGGGAACCTCCAGCAGGAGAAATAGGCGTTCCTGACGAAGAGGAACCTGCAATCACGCACCATCCCGGCGAGAGGTGCAACGCGATGCGCACAGTGGTTGTTCCGGTCATCATGGCGTTGCTGCTGGCTTCGTGCCAGAGCAAACAACCGCCCGTGCAACGAGGAGGTGTCAAGATGGACATCCGCCTGACCAGCACTGCCTTTACCGAAGGAGGCATCATCCCAAAGAAGTACACCTGCGACGGCGCTGATGTATCGCCTCCGCTCGCGTGGGACAACGTGCCCGATGGTACCAAGAGCTTCGCCCTTATCTGCGATGACCCCGATGCGCCGATGGGCACATGGGTACACTGGGTGTTGTTCAACCTGCCTGCCGACGTGCGCAGTCTGCCCGAAGCCGTACCGCCCGACAAGGAGTTACCCAACGGCGCACGGCAGGGCACGAACGACTTCCGCAAGATAGGCTATGGCGGTCCCTGCCCTCCGCGCGGCACGCACCGCTACTATTTCAAACTCTACGCGCTGGATACCACACTGGACCTGCCCGCCGGTAGCAGTAAAGCGCAACTGCTGAAGGCGATGGAAGGGCACGTACTGGCGGAAGGGCAACTGATGGGCAAGTACGGGAGGTAAGGATATACCGATATTCAATACCCCACCCGCTTATCCACCACGTTCACCATCGAGGCGGGGTCGCCGGCGAGGAAGGCGCGGAGGTTGCGCAGGAATATCTCCGCTGCACGGGCACCGTAATGCGGCGTCACCCCTGATACATGCGGGCTGAGAATCACGTTCGACATCTGCCACAGAGGGCTGTCGGCGGGCAGCGGTTCAGGGTCAAACACGTCCAGTCCCGCTCCGGCAATCCAGCCCTCCTGCAGGGCACGTATCAACGCAGGCTGGTCCACCACCGCCCCGCGCGAGATGTTAATTAGGATAGCGTCACGACGCATCTGACGCAACTCCGCCTCGCCGATGAGATGGCGGGTTTCGTGTGTTAACGGCACGCACAGCACCACGTACTCGCTCTCTCGCAGTAAATCGGGAAGTTGCGCCGGAGGCAACAGAACATCCACAGATTCCGTACGCTGCTGAGGATGACGCCGCGTCGCCAGCACACGCATCCCGAAGGCTTTACCGCGCTCCGCCACCGCCGCGCCGATGGCGCCCAACCCCACTACCCCCAGCGTAGCGCCGTACAGCTCGCGCACCTGCTCGCGGAAGCCGTCACGGTTCCATTCGGCGCGCATCTGTTGGCGTACACACCGGTGCAGCCCTCGCGCGAACATCAGCATCATGCCGAACACATGTTCCGCAATGGGGATAGCGTGCACCCCACTGGCATTGGTCAGGATGATGTCGCTCGTCAGCAGTTCCGGAGACAAAGAACCTTCGATGCCCGCGCCCAGAAACTGTATCCAGCGCAGACGACGACAGTGAACAAACCACTCCCGCGCGAAGTGTCCACAAACCATCACTTCCGCCTGAGCGAGCGCATCGGGGTGGATGGCATCTGGAGGCAGTACCGTCCACTCCACCCGCTCACGGACAAGTTCGTCTTGCTCGCACCGCTTTAGAAAATGCTCGTGAATCCTCCAGCCGGGCGAGCAAGCAAGCAACACCTGCACCTTCGTCATATTGCCCTCCATCGCGATAGTCAGTTTATACCGAAAGGCAGGCGATTCCTGTTCTCGGTGCGAAATGCAGTGTAGAGAAGGAGGTGTGTTGCCATGTCCTGGATGAGTCCCAAAGAGCGATTCGCCACCTGTGTGGCGCACAAACAGCCCGACAGACCGCCTATCCAGTTCTATACCACCCCCGAGTTCGAGGCGAAGCTGCAGGAACGGTTCCCGGGACAGAACCTGCTGGAGGTGCTGGAGGTGGATTTCCGCACGGTAGGCGTGCCGCGCAAGAAGCCCTTACGCCAGCCTGAACCGGGTAGTCCGGTGGCATACTACGATGAATGGGGTATCGGCTATATTCGGCAATCCTACGGCTTCGGCGAGTATCTGGAGGCTTACGAGCTTCCGTTTGCTAACATGCATACGCTGAAAGAAGTGGAGGAGTACCCCTGGCCGTCGGTAGATGACTACGACTTCTCCCATCTCAAGGAGGATTGCAAGGCGATTGGTGACTACGTGGTGTGCTTCGGGCACGCGGGCATTCCCGACATCATCAACGGCGTCAGCCGCGGCAGGGGTATGGAGCAGGTGCTGATAGACATCCTTACCGAAGACGAGGTAGGCGTTGCCATTATTGACCATCGCGTGGAGTTCTACTACGAGTTCGTCAAGCGGGGGCTGGAAGCAGCGGACGGACTGGTCGATGTGCTCTGCCTGGGCGAGGATTTGGGCAACCAGCTGGGCCCGATGGTCTCGCCGGAGGTCTTTGACCGCTTCTTCCGCCCGCGCCTGCAGAAGTTCTACGACCTGGGGCATCAGTACGGTTGCAAAGTGATGATGCACAGCTGCGGCAGCACGCGCAAACTGCAACCGCGCTTCGTGGAGATGGGGCTGGACATCCTGGACGCCATGCAACCCGAGCCGGCAGGCATGAACCCCGAAGAGATAAAGCGCGAAGTCGGTGACAAACTCACCCTGTGTGGGCTGATTAGCACCCAGAAGACACTGCCCTTCGGCACGATAGAAGACTGCATCGCCGAGGCGAAACATCGCGTGGAGGTTATCGGCAAGGACGGCGGCTACATTTTCGCGCCCTCGCACTGCATCCAGCCCAACACACCGGTAGATAACGTGCTTGCCGCTTACGAGGTGGTGACGGGCAAAAAGCTGCGCTAAGACTCACGGTAGCCTGTCGTGGTATAATTTCAGCAGAAACAATGGGGTGGGCTACCATGATAGATACTCTGGCTATCTACGAAAAATTGAAAGACAAGATGGACCCCGCCGCCGCAGAGAGCATTGCGGAGGTGATAGGCGGCGCATTTACCCAGTTTCAGGATTCGATAAGCGAGAGGTGGTTCCGCACGCTCTACGAAGAGAACACTGCGCTGCGGCGAGAGGTGGAAGAGCGTTTTGCTCGTATCGAAGATGCTATTGCGAAACTGGTGCAGGTGACCGAACGGCACTCGGAGGAGATCGCCGAACTGCGCCAGATGGTGCGCGAGAACACCGTAGCTATCGCCGAACTCAGGGAAGCAACTCAGCGCAACACCGAAGCTATCGCCGAACTGCGCGAAACCGTAACAGGGTTGGTACAGGTGACCGAACGGCACTCGCAGGAGATCGCTGAACTACGCCAGATGGTGCGCGAGAACACCGTAGCTATCGCCGAACTCAGGGAAGCAACTCAGCGCAACACCGAAGCCATCGCCGAACTCAGGGAAGCAACTCAGCGCAACACCGAAGCCATCGCCGAACTGCGCGAAACCGTAACGGGGTTGGTGCAGGTGACCGAACGGCACTCGCAGGAGATCGCTGAACTACGCCAGCAAACGGCAGAGCTGGTGCAGGTGACGCAACAGCACTCGCAGGAAATCGGCAACCTGCAAAAGATGATGCAGCAGCTCATCGAGGTGCAGCAGCAGACACAAGAAGACATTCGTCGGCTGACGCAGGGATTGGACGACCTTCGCAAGCAGGTAGGTGGGCTCTCCATCACTGTTGGATACACTATCGAGAACGAAGCGTACCGGGCATTACCACGCCTGCTTGCACGCGACTTCGGCATAGAGGTAGAAAGCGAGCTGAAGCGGCAGTTCGTAGCAGACAATACCGGCGAGTACATTGAGGTAAATATCTTCGGGCAGGCGCGGCGCAACGGCGATACCATCACTATCGTGGGTGAAAGCAAGGCGCAGCTTTCGAAGAACGATGTAGACGCTTTCGTACGCCGCAAGCTGCAAAGGTTGCAGGGAGCCTACCCAAACCCGTTCCCGATATTGGTGACCCACATGATTTCCGAGCGGGACGTGGAGGAGTATGCACGTCAGCAGGGTATTGCCGTCTACTACTCCTATCAGTTCTGAACAGTGAGGAAAAGGGCGGTGCGGGAGTTCGCTACCGCCCCTGCGTCTAAACCTGGAACATATCAGGTGTAAAGGTAATCTTTCTGCCTTCCTCGATCGCCTTGTTCGCGGTTAGCACGGCGACTGCCGCCTTGTAGCCCACCTCAGCGTCGCACAGCGGTTTCTGCCCGTTACGTACCACGTCGTTGACGAAGCTCTCGAGCTCCAGCATGTAGGCGTCTTTCGTCTCATAGCCCGCTTCCATTTTCCGCCCACCGATCACCGCACCGGTGCCTTTCTTCTTGGTGGCGGTGACATCCAGCACCAGACCGGTAGTGCCGCCTTTGCCAGCGGCCTTCTTCGCGTGTTCCTCCCAGCCCAGTTCCTCGGCCATAGGCTCCTTAAACAGGAAGCCGTCCTTCTCATTGGTGAGCAGCAGCGTGCCTTTGTCACCCATGAACTGCTCGGCGTAGCCATCATACTGGTTGGACAGGATAGAGGTGTACACCACCTTCACACCATTGGGATACTCGTAGATGACCTCTACGTTGTCCCATACATCGCGCCCATCCTGCCAGTAGTCGATGCCGCCCATACCCATCACCGAAATGGGCGTTGTGCCGGTGAACCAGTTGATGACGTCGATCTGGTGGCTGGCAAGTTCCGCCATCAGCCCCTGCGAGTACTTGCGATAGAGCCGCCAGTTCAGCAACTCCTCATATCGCTTATCGCGTACAGGGCGTCGCCACGAGTTGTTACGGTGCCACCACGCCCGCACATGCACCAGCTTGCCGATGACCTCTTGCTCCACCATCATCTCGCGAGCGTGTGCGTAGATAGGGCTGTAGTGACGCTGATGCCCAATCTGCAGGTGCTTGCCGGTTTCACGCGAGACCTGCACCATGCGTCGCGCATCCTCGATGGAATAAGCCATCGTCTTTTCGCAGAATACGTGCTTGCCCGCCTGCAGGGCATCGATGGTCATCGGCGCGTGCAGGTGCAGAGGCGTTGCGATAATGACCGCATCGATATCCTTGCGCTCCAGGAGTCTCCGGTAGTCCCTGTAACTCATGGCTTGAGCACCCGCCATCTGCAGCCCACGTGAAAGATGGGGTGGGTAGATGTCGCATACCCCCACCACGCGCACCCCCGGAATGCGCACGAGTCGTTGCAGCAAAGTTTGTCCCTGCGTGCCCGTGCCGATAAAGCCGATGTTCACCGGCTGCAGGCGCTGGGTGGAATGTGTTGCAGGCTCGTTGTGTTGAAAAGCCAGATTCGTCGGCTGGCTCTTTTTCTGTTGCGCCTCCACTCTTTCCTGAAACGCTGCAGCGAAAGCGGCAGCGGCAGCAGCCCATGCCGAATCGCGCAGAAACTCTCGTCGGGATACCTGAATCTGCTTGTCCTTGAACATGAAATCTCGTCCTCCTCGAACCGCTTCAGAGCTGGAGATGAGGTTGCCAGCGAATATCTTCGCTATACATATTATACTTCGCCGCTCCAGCGATGTTCCCCTGCGCGGGAGGCTTCAACCTATCCACTCGACCTGTTCGTCCCCCTGGCGCAGAAGCACCGCCTGCACCCCCGGGTGGGCAAGGATGTACTCGCGAGTTCCTTCCTCGCCAAGCACGAAAAAGGCAGTGGACAGCGCGTCGGTTACCGTCGCCTCGTCTGCCAGCACGCTCACGCAGAGCAGTTCGTTCTCCACCGGCATGCCCGTGCGGGGGTCCAGGATGTGCCCGTACCGCCGTCCGGCGCGTTCGAAGTACTGCTCGGCTGCCGACGAGGTGGATATCGCCCGGTTGCGAAGCAGAAGATGCGCCAGGCTACGGTCGGGATAGAGAGGATGAGCTAGATTGATTTGCCACCCACCAGTGTCAGGGGGCGCGCCATACGCTCGCACACTACTGTGTCCGCCGTGCACCATCGCTGCCTCCACCCCCGCATCGCGCAATACCTCTATTGCCCTGTCCACTGCATATCCCTTGCCGATAGCGCCCAGGTGCACCTCCACCCCTTCTCTGGCAAAAGCGATGGTTAGGTTTCCCGCACTCAGACGAAGGCGAGAGAACCCGACGCGCTCCAGGGTCTCCGCCAGCGTTCGGCTGTCCGGTATCTGCCCGATACCTTCGAAAAACCCCCAGCAGCGTACAAGCGGCATCACGGTGATATCGAAAGCCCCCTCTGTCTCTTCCGAAAGGTACACTGCACGCTCTATCAGTTCAAACACTTCGGGGTGTACGCGCACCGGTTCCCTGGCAGCATGGGCGTTAAGGTAGCTGATTTCACTCTCGGGGAGGTAGTGGCTGAGTAGATGTTCGATGCGCTCAATCTCTTCAATAGCCACCTCTGCCGCAGAGCGCAGTAGCCCCCTGTCTTCGCCAAAAGCGAACACTTCGAAGTCGCAACCCATCGCGATTGTATGGAGGTGGATAAGGCAGGACATTGCTTACTCAGCACGCTAAGGTCACGACGGAGCGTAACCCTCCGGCTGGTCATTTGAAGGAATACGCTCCGTCGCATCCACTATGAGAAGAACCGCTTTACTTGCCCGCCGGCTTCTCGTCCTTCACCTGCGTCAGCGTTATCTTCGCAGACATGTTCATCTGCATGTTCTGCGGCATCTGAGGGTTGGCACCGCCCTGCATCTGCACGGTCATGACCAAGTCGCCATCCATCTTCAGGATGTTGCCGGTAGCGAGGTCGTAGTAAGTGAACGCCACCATCTTCATAGTGCCCGATATAGGCGGCATACCGGCAGGGGTTTGTCCCGCCATCGCTGCCATCAGCTTCTCGTAGGGTATCTCCACCTCGGTCCTGATACGGGCGGCATCCACTCCACCGACCTTTTCCACGCTCACGAAGGTCTGTTTGGCAGTAATCTTCAGGTCACTTGCGTTGGGGATGGGCACTTCTGTTTCCCACGAGTCCCCCACCCTCACCTCGCCTTCGGGGAACATAGCAGGTGAGTTGAACCCGGTGCCGAAGTTCATATTACCTATGCCGGGCGCGCCCATTGCCATCTTTTCCAGCCCCTTGATTTCATGCACCTTGTTGCGGTCGTCGACCACTGTGGTGATGACCATGTCGCTCAGGTTGGTGGGCACAGGTGGAGCGAACTCCTGACCGTTCATGTACAGTTTCATGCTCTCGAAGCTGGTATGGACGGTGGCTTTACCCTCTTTAATGCCCGCTACCTTTTCACGATAGGTCATCACCATCTGCATGTTCAGGGGCATGGTGTTTTCGCCCATCTGCATCTCGCCGTTCATGTCCATAACCATCTTGTAACGGCGGATGTCGTTGACCTTGAAGACACGACGCAGTTTGTATCCCTCTTGCGCCAGCGCAGGTAGCACCGCTATATTGACCAGCGTTACCAGCGCAGCTGCCAGCAATAATCGTGTCATAAGTCGCATGTTTCGTACCCCTTTCTATCGTCCGGTTTGTTGGTCTGATGATGTGCGAGGAACCAGTTCCTCGCGGGTGATTTGTACTCTTGCCGTCAGGCGTACAGGAGCCGGTTGTGTAGCAGTTTCACCAGGATTCAGCAAGCGTGTCTCTTGCTCATACTGCGCATCCATTACCGCCTTGACCAGCCTGCCGTCGGCGCGACTGAACCACACCTGCGCTTCACCGCTGACACTCTGTTTTATCTGTTTCACCATCAGGCTCTCGTCGGTGGTGGGCAGGTCGAAGATGTCTGCCTTGAACGCGCGGCTCCAGCGCATTTTCTGGCTGAATAGTGAAGCGGTTATGCCGTTTACAGCCTCGTCTTTGAGCCATCGCGCGGTGAACTGCGCGGGTACGTCGCCGGGGATGGAGGTCATTGTGCGAGAGTAGCTCCATTCCTGCTCGGACAAGATGGGTTCTTTGGGAAACACCAGTTGGAACGCCAGCAGGGGCAGTTGATTCAGTTCCACTCCGGGAATAGGGATGTTGAAAGGCATCGCACCGCCTCCCTTGCGTTCCACCACCTCTCCCTGCGGAGAAACCACAACCACCAGGTCGCGCACGCTGGTGCGCAGGCGGTCTACCGGCAAAGGCAGTGCCTGCCCGTCCATCTCCGCTTTGAACGCCTCTACGTCGATGCCCAGCTCCGCATTGCCGTCGGGACGTACCTGACGCACCTTCAGCACCACCGTCATATCCAGTAAGACCTTTTCCACTGGCAAGCCACCGAACAGGGGCAGCGTGCCCGACATCTGCGCGTTTATCCGATATTTTGCCTGCGTGTTCGGCTCGAAGCGGTAGCGAAACAGCTGTGCCGTAGCCTGTGCCGACGCCTGCTGGGCGACTGCCGTCGTATGCACCAGCAACCCCACGACCATCCACAGCGCGATTCTCAGATAAGTTCGCATCCTCTCTCCTGGTGTGTCTGCAACACTAAGTATGGCAGGATTCGGCTATATCCTTAGCGAAATCTCCTGCCGTCCGTCCACCATACAGACTATACCCACAGGTAAAATGTTACGCCGTCGAAGCGACGATAGCCTGATGCAAGAAGTATATGACCTTGTTCGGCAGATTCCTGCCGGCAGGGTGATGTCGTATGGGCAGGTAGGCGACTGGATGGTGCC
>BEHS01000044.1 GCA_002898895.1 bacterium HR16
CCCTATTGGTCGGGGCAGGCGTTGCAACACCCGCCGGGGCTGATGAGCAGGGTGGGGAAGTTTCAGTCCCCTATTGGTCGGGGCAGGCGTTGCAACCAGGAGGAGAAGACAGAATGAGAATCCTAAACGCGTTTCAGTCCCCTATTGGTCGGGGCAGGCGTTGCAACTTGCGATTTTTGGCTAAAATCGCCAGATACGCTGTTCGTTTCAGTCCCCTATTAGTCGGGGCAGGCGTTGCAACGGTGACAAGAATGGCGAAGCTAACGGTCACGAAGTTTCAGTCCCCTATTAGTCGGGGCAGGCGTTGCAACGCGCTGGTCTCGTGGCTGAACAGCAACTACGTGGCTACGTTTCAGTCCCCTATTGGTCGGGGCAGGCGGTGCAACCATAAAACTTTGATAGTAAGCGCAACAGCTTACTGTGTTTCAGTCCCCTATTGGTCGGGGCAGGCGTTGCAACGCGGGGGCGTCAGCGGGGTTACTGCATACCCATCAAGTTTCAGTCCCTTATTGGTCGGGGCAGGCGTTGCAACATCATCGATGAGTAGAGAGAGAATGGGGCTTTCTCAGTTTCAGTCCCCTATTGGTCGGGGCAGGCGTTGCAACGCTGACAGCGCGTGCGCGTCCGGCACGCTGTACAGTTTCAGTCCCCTATTGGTCGGGGCAGGCGTTGCAACCAGGCGGTGCTTGACGAAATCGCCGACGCGCTGTGGTTTCAGTCCCCTATTGGTCGGGGCAGGCGTTGCAACTGGATGCCCGCAGTTTCGACGACCTGTGCAATGTTGTTTCAGTCCCCTATTGGTCGGGGCAGGCGTTGCAACCCGTGCGCGGGAGGCTTCGCAGGCTTGCTGCCAGAGTTTCAGTCCCCTATTGGTCGGGGCAGGCGTTGCAACCACTGTGAAGATGGTTCTCGCCTTCATCGGCGGCTGGTTGTTTCAGTCCCCTATTGGTCGGGGCAGGCGTTGCAACGGCACAAAACAGGGGTAAATTCAACATTTTGCCCCTTTTTTGTTAGTACATTTTGTCAAGGTGCAATCTATCCACCCGTGTGGAGCCTTGTCCAGCACGGATTCGGTTATTCAACCTTCATCACCGCCCGCGAACCCCACGCTTGAAACATGTTCACCGCAGGTTCGCGCCTGTTTATTGTCGCAAATATCCGCTTTTTGCGTGCTCCCCTCTCTTTGCAGGAGAGGGGTCGGGGGTGAGGCATGTTCAAACCTGTCTCCCCTGCCCCCTGCCCTGCGAAGGAAGAGGGCGTCCGAATCAAGGCTCCCCTCTCTTTGCAGGAGAGGGGCCGGGGGTGAGGCATGTTCAAACCTGTCTCCCCTGCCCCCTGCCCTGCGAAGGAAGAGGGCATCCGAATCAAGGCTCCCCTCTCTTTGCAGGAGAGGGGCCGGGGGTGAGCATGTTCAAACCTATCTCCCCTGCCCACTGCCCTGCGAAGGAAGAGGGCGTCCGAATCAAGGCTCCCCTCTCTTTGCAGGAGAGGGGCCGGGGGTGAGGTCTACTCCCCCCGCAGCTGCACCCACCCCGGCGGATACACCGCCTCCTGTCGGGTGTTGCGCACCGCACGGCGCGTCTTGGGAAAGCGCGCCCCCTGGATGCCCTGCCCCTGTCTCGGCAGGACGGGACGCATCTTGTCTATCAGTCGCGCGTACCCCTGCGCATCCTCGTCCCGCACCAGCCCCATCACCGTCGTGCCCAGATAGCCCTGCCCCCAGCCCAGGCACAGCAGAGGCGATTCGGGACGGTTGCGTCCCCGTAAATCCTGCAGAACCCGTCTCACCGTCGCGGGATAGGGGTACGCCAGCTCCCGCTCCAGCCTGCGCTCCGCCCGCTCATACAGCACCTCGAACAGCCCTTCCCACAGCAGGTACTCGCGCAGGTCTGCGGATAGCCCCAGCTGGGACAACGGCGCGCTGGGCACCAGCGACAGGGTGAAGCGGGTGGTTGCGCCCGGGCGCACCGCCTCTATCCACGTGTCGGTAGGGCGTCCCGTGCCCTCCGAGCGCACCTTCCGCAGGCTCACCTGCTCGTGCGGGAACGGCTCGCCGTCCGACACCAGCACGAAGCGCAGCAGGTCGAAGTTCGCCTTCTCCTGCCCTCCGCGCAGCAGTGCCTGCTCCATGCCTTCCCACACCCGCTTCAGTGCGCCTCGCAGCGCACGCCGGTCGCCCGTGGGACGCACCCTTTGCAGCGGCTGGAGGAGGGTCTGTTCCAGCCGGTCGTCTTCCAGCAGCAGCTCCTCTACCAGCGCGGTGCGAATCGCCCCCTTCAGCGAGCTGCCGGGCAGGTAGGCGCGCGAGCGGGCGTCGCGCAGGTGCGTCTTGAACCCGCGCAAGGGGTGGGGTTCGTCGCACTCTTCCATCCTCAGCGAGTAACGCGCCACGGCACGCCCCACGGCGGCGAGGTCGGTGCGCCGGAGCTGTTCGCGCACAAAGTGCGTGAGCGTCCTGCGCTCCCGTTGTTGTCGGTCGGTGATTTGCAGCACCTCCTCCAGCCACCGCACGAACTGCTCCGCCTTCCCCTGCTGTACCAGCCAGCCGGTCCAGCGGTCGGGGTCTACCACGTGCAGGGTGTCGCCCTCGCGCAGATAGGCTAATGCGTTCACCGTATCGCCGCTGCCCACGTGCACGGGCGTCAGCACCTCCAGTATCACGGTATGCGTCACGGCGTTCATGCTTCACCTCCTTTTCGGATGAACACGGGCAGGGCACGTCCGCACACCCACACCCGATGCCCCAGCCGTTCGCCGGACGGAACCGCACGACCGTACACCTCTCGCCGCCCGGTAAGCGGAAACGTCGAGCCGGGCGCGAGCATCCGGCGCAGCGGTTTGTACACCGCCTCGCCGCCGGCGAACATCGCCTCGTAACGCGCCTGCCAGTGCACCAGCCGATAGACCGGCTCGGAGGAGCTCTTTTGCCACGCCTGCACCTCGTCCGCAGTGGGCAGGTAATGGCTGAGGCTGAGCCAGGCGTCGGCGTCAGGTACGTGGGGCAGTTCGACAGGCGGCTCGTCCAGCCGGAAGCGGAACTGCCCCTTGCCCGTAGTGCGCTCCCCGCCGATGCCGGTGTCCTCCAGATAGCGCAGCAGAGCGGGCAACAGGCGCATCCGCTCGTCCGACGGCAGGTGCAGGGCGAACCACAGTCCAGCCTGCGACGCGAAGAAGGTCTCCTCGCGCTGGAACAGCCTGCCCTCCACCACCGCCAGCGTCCAGCGGTCGAGCTCGTTGTGTGTGGTGTCAACAGAGGTGAGCAGGGCACGCGCGGGGCGGTGCATCCCCAGCAATGGCGCCTCCTGCGCGCTCATCAGGCACGCTCCGCGCAGAACGATGCGTTCCTCCTGCAACGCGCTCGCCAGCGAGTCGGGCGATAGTTGCCCCTGCGCCGCCTGCCGGAACAGCCCCTCGCTGAGGTAGCGCACGCCCTTCAGCCGTTTGTGCAGGTTCAGCCGGAGCGTGGCGCGTTGCTTGCTCCCCAGCGAGCGGTCGGGCAGCTCAGGAACCCGCTGGGTCAGTGCGGGCATCGGGAAGAAGCGCACCGCTTGCCCGTCCCCACTCCACGCCAGCGGGAAGGCATCGGTGCAGGTGAGCTCGTGCGCCATCGCCTGCGCCTGCGCCTCGCCGAATAGCATGGCGGTCGCCCAGCACAGCGCGCTGTACAGCGTGGGCGACGGAGGAGGCGCGCCCGCCAGCGAACCCAGCGGGGTCAGCGTCACCGAAGCGGTGGGCATGGCTTTACCCTCCTTTCCCGCTCGCCCCGAAGAAGCGTTCGAACGCGCCGTTGTTCTGCAAGAAGCGCAGGGGAGAGAGCACTGCCTGCTTTTTCTCATCCTCGCCCATCTCTCCGTTGGGGAAGAGCACCTGTTCTTCCGCGCCGTTCAGATAGTACTCCAGCCCTCGCCACACCACCCGCAGATTGCGGAACGCCACGCGCCCGCTCCCGCGCGAACCGCTGCCGCCCAGCGTGCTATCCTCCAGCAGGCGCATCGCCACAAACAGCTGGCGGAGCAACTCCTCGCCGTCGTCCGCGTAGCGGTCCAGCACCATCTGCACACAGAAGCACGCGCCGGCGGGCACGCGCTCCATCGTGCGCGGATTCGCCTCGGAGGTGATGCGGTCCAGGAAGTTCTCGGTCTTCAGCTCGGTGAAGATGCCCTCACCCAGTATCTGCTGAATCTCCTTGCGCGCGCTATCCACCAGAAAGGCGTCGCGCACGGTCAGGCGGGTGGGCCCTGCTGCCTCGCGTACGTCGCCGTCGTCCGACGCCACGCCGAACAACCGCCCCACGAGGTACGCCTTGTCCCAGCGTTCTTGATTTGGTGCCTCCTCCCTCTGCGTCTTCAGCTCGCCACAGTGGTACGCGGTATACTTGTCGTGCTTCGGGTGTTTGTCGATCAGTCCAAGGCTCCACTCGGTCAGGTGGCGCAGTTTACCCTTCAGCGAGGAGCCGGGGATGTACGGCTCGTCCGTCAGCGGGTCGCGGATGACGGGGTTATCCACCCCACCGATTTCGAAGCCGGTGGTGCTGCCCCCGATGTGCAGTCCGGTCACCGCTTCCAGCTGCACCGTGATGATGTACTTGCCTTTGAACTCCGGTTGTTTCATGACTGTCCCTCCTCCCTTCACGAGCGGTATTTGTGGTAGGCGAGAATGGCTTCCACGAAGTCGAACGCGCGCAGGAAATCGGCGTTGGTCTGCAGGCGGCTCGGCGCGAAGACCTCGCGCAGCAGCTGGTAGAACTCTTTGGGAATCAGCTCCCTGCCCACCGCATACGCCAGCGTGGGCATCAGCTTGAGCAGATCGGTGCTGTCGAAGGGGTCGTCCGGCTGCTGTTTCACCTTTTGCTGGATCCCCTTGAGCGTGTGGAACACCTTGCGCAGCTGGGTGGGCTTCAGCGAGGCGGTACCTATCGCCTGCACCACCCGGTCTGCCAGACCGTCTTCCTGCGCGAACTTCTTGATGTCCAGTTCGCTCATACGCTGAAGGTTCCCAATCTCCGCGATAACCGACTGGATGTTGGCACGGTCGGTTCTTGGCATGGTTATCCCTCCTCCCTCATTTTGAGACTGACGATAGAGACCGGAACACGGATGGATTGCATGGCGCGGGGGATGCGCTCCAGCAGGCGCAGCTGCGCCGCCACTTCCGGATGCACCCGTCGCGCCAGTTGATAGTGGAAGCGCGGTATCCACCGCAGGTCGGGTTGACCGGCGTCGCGGAAGAACTGCTCATGCAGGCTCAGCAGGAAGTAGACAAAGCCTTTGGCGATTTGCTTTGCCTGCACCGCCGCATAGAGGTCGTCCGCGAACGCCACCAGCTCCTCCGCCTCCTGCCACAACACCACCGTATCGAAGAGGCAGAGGTGGTCACCGCGTCGCAGGGGGTCTTCGCCCTTTCCCCGCTTGGCACGGGAGAGCGCGTCCTCTGCCAGCTCGGCGAAGCGCGGCACGGGGAACTTTGGCTTTACGCACACCAGCCCGCCGGACAGGGTGAGGTTGGGGTTCTCGCCCACAAACCGGCGGAAGTCGCGCCGTACCGCCTGCGCCAGGCGGACGGTGGCTTCCCACGGTCCGATGACGAACAGGTCGTCCCCACCCGCATACAGCGTGTAGAAGACGCCCGATCGCCGGTCTACATCGGGCGGTGTGGACAGGCTATCTGCCCACTCCCTGCTCACCTGCTGGCACAGCACGTTGAGCCACCCGCCGAAGAACGCCTCGAACGCACTGCTGAGCGTGGCCAGTCGGCTGATGGTGGGCGGTTCCACCCCCATACCGAACACCGCGCCGAGGTAGTCCACGTCCATCTTCAGCACGCCCAGCCGCTCTGCGCCTTCGCCCAGCCCTGCCATCGGCTCGAAGGGGACGAGTTCCCCGCCGCGCGTGGGCACGCTGTTCGCCACGAACTGGAAGCGGAAGCCGATGTCCGCCTCGCCGCGTGGGGAGAGGAATTCGTCTGTGTCGTTCAGGCACACCAGTACGCACTCCGCCGCGGGCGGGTTCTGTAGCAGGCTCGCCCGCTCTTCCGCGCTGAGCAACAGCACCTGCAACCCCATCGGCGGGAAGGAAAGCGATTCGACGCTCTGACGATACTCCCCATCCCACACAAAGGCAAGGCTGTGGGTGTGAGGCAGTTTCGCGCCGATGTGCTGCTGCCTCCGGCAATGCTCACACAGCCCATCCCCCTCCACCGGTACGATGGTGCAGGAGGGGCACAGGCGGTATACCTGCTGTTCCGGCGCGAAGAACTCGTCCGGCTCGCGCTTCATCAGCCAGTATGAACGCCGATTCTTCGCCTCCGCCAGCTGCGAGGCGGCGCGGGTGTACACGTCGCCGAAGTTGCCGAAATCGTGCGCCCACAGCGGCACGGTCGCTCCCTGCAGGCTGAGCAAGCCGCCGCTCATCTCCAGCAGGTACTCGTCGACGGCGTGGTGCGCCTCCCGAAGCACCTCCAGCGCGCCGTCCGTAGCGGGCAGCAGCAGGTCCAGCGTGCCCCCTCCACAGAACAACACGTTCGCCGGCGTGACCTCAAACCGGCGCACCAGCCAGTCCGCTATCGCCTGCGCCAGCACCGCCACACTGAAGGAGCGACCGCGTAGCCGTCGCGCCACCCCGCCGGTGTCCGCTTCGGGGCGCGCCACGCGGAAGAGGAACGACTGGATGCCCCCCACGTCGAACCGCACAAACCGCGCCAGAGGGGAATGTTTCTCCTCGAACTGCCGGAGTGCATCCAGCATATCCGCCTGTGCGAACTGCCGCAGCAGGTCGATCAGCCGGTCCAACCGCGCGTCGGGCAGGCTCTTTTCGTCCAGCTTGCCCAGACAGGCGGCGATGGCGGTCACCACCTTCGTGTGGTCGTACAGCGACACGTCGGGCACGGTGCGCTCTTCCGTCCTCTCCCACGGTGTCGCCGAGGGCACAAACGCCCAGTACTTCCGGATGAGCGAGAGCAGGGTATGCAGGTCCGCGACGCGGAAGGGCGGTAGAGCGTTTATCTCCTGTACGAAGGCATCCCAGAGAGAACGGTACTGCCCCGCGCGCACACGAGGCGCGTCACCGGGGAACAGTCCCTCCAGCTCTACACCCAGCGGAGTCAATGTGTGATAGCGCTCCGCTCCCCTCGCTTCACGGAACTCCACCCGGCTGGCTACCGACACCAGCGCCGCTTCGTCGCTGTTTAATTGTGGGCGGGGTTCGCTCTGTCGTTCTAACGCCGCCAGTTTGTCCGCCACATGGAGCAGTTTTTGTAGACGGTCGGCAGGGGTATCGTGGTGCGCCCCCGCCAGCCGTGCCACCCGTTGTGCCCGTTCTGCTCCCAGATAGTCCTCTAACGAGCGCACGAAGTCCTGGCTCATCGCCGCGTGCTTCTGGCGGTAGTCCCCTCCGAATCGCTGGCTTACCTTACCCGCGTCGTGGAACAATGCCGCCAGCCAGAGGTCCAGCTCCCAATCATGCATCCTCCTTGCCCTCCTCGCAAACGAGCTGAATCTTTCCCAGTCCCATCACGGTGCCCTTGCCGATGTGCACATATTCCCCTGCGACCAGCAGGGGCAGGAAGGGTTCGATATCCCCTTCAAAAACCGCCTCTCCGGTAAATCCGCCCATCTGCAGTCGGCTCCGCTGTCGGCGCGAATAACGCTCCTGCTCCACCCACTGAAGGCTCCGCCGAACCGTGCGCACGCCCTGTGCCTGCTCAATCAGCCGCGTGAAGTCCATCGCAGGCTCGGTTCCACAGTGGAAATACAGCAGGCTGGATAACCGGTGCAGTAACGCCCGTATCAGGTGGTGAAACTCCACCTCGTCGGTCAATTTTCCCTCGAAGCGCAGGCGCGTGGGCGTGACGAAGCGCACACCCAGCCGGTCCGTCGGTAAGCGCTGTGCCTTTTGTATCAGGTCAGTCCCCCGGATTACCGGCAGGCGCAGAGTGTCCAGACCGCTATCGGGCGTGTAGACGGGAACGGTTCCGCCGTCCGCCCGCTCGGCAAGCACCTCCAGCAACCGGAATCTGCCTTTACCCTCCTGCCTGCCCGCACCCAGACCGCTCTCTTCCAGACGCTGAAAGGCAAACACGAAGTAGGGGAAGTAGTCGCTGGCGCGTCCCACCAGCGTCAGACCGAAGTGCAACCTCTCCCCTTCCGCGAAAGCGAGCCTGCTCCCTTCGGGCGCGTCCAGCACATACGGTCGCGGTACGCTTTCATAACGGCGGAGTCTTTCCGAATCGGGGGGCGGGGCGGTTTCGAACACGTAGCCGTACGCGCACTGCTGGCGAAGCAGGCAACCCTCACAGGTGGGCGATCGGGTGATGCATACCAGCCGACGAAACACGCTTCCGAACGCACCGCGCAGGGTGGAACCCGCGAAGCTTCGAAACTCAATGGGAGACAAACATTCCAGCGCGAACCGGTACCGCGCCAGTAACAGGTTCTCCAGCATGTTGCACCCTCTTGAGAGTATATTTCCTGTTTCGTGGTAAGCTGATAGTATTCCTGTCCTTTTGGACACAATTTTATCTTTTGCCCTTTACCTTTCTCACGCCCCCGTTCAGAACGACTCGTCCTCCGGATACTTCGGCGGAAGGCTACGCTCCGTCGTAACCGCCAGGCAGGGATTCCCCCTCCTCAAGGCGAACTATTCAAAAACACAGGTTGTCTTGCAGGAGAGGATGGTGTCCATCGCGTCATACGAGCAGATTCTTCAGCGTTTTGTCGGTTTGCGACTGATTGTGGTGGGTGACCTGATGCTGGACGAGTATGTGTTCGGCATCGTGCGTCGTATCTCGCCGGAGGCTCCGGTGCCCGTTGTGGAGTGGACGGAGGAGAGCTTCGTGCCGGGCGGAGCCGCCAATGTGGTGAATAACTTGCTTGCGCTGGGAGCGCACGTGAGCGTGTTCGGGGTGGTGGGCGACGACGAAAAGGGGCGAATCCTCACTGCCCACCTTGCCAAAAGCGGTGCGGAGGTGACAGGCGTTCTGGTGGACGGGTCACGCATCACCACCAGTAAAACGCGCGTGATCGCCCACAGTCAGCAAGTGGTGCGTCTGGACCGCGAACAACGGCATCCCCTTCCTGAAGATATGCAGCGGGAACTGCTACGCAGGCTGGAGGCCGCCCTGCCTCGCGCCGATGCGGTGGTGCTTTCGGATTACCAGAAGGGAGTGCTAACGCCCTCGCTGGTGCGTGGGGCAATAGAGCGATGCACGTCCGCAGGCGTACCGGTCACCGCGAACCCGAAGCCGCCCCTCTTGCGCCACCTGAGCGGGGCGAAGCTGGCGTCTATCAATCTGCAGGAGGCGCAGGCGTTCGCCAACAGCGTGGGTAACGATACCGAGCTGCACGCACTATCTCAGATTGCTCCGATGGCGCAGATATGGCGTGAGATGCTGGGCTTACACGCGCTGGCGATCACGCTGGGCGCGCAGGGTATACTTCTTTCTACAGATGACACGCCAACACTGCACGTGCCCGCGATGCCGGTAGAGGTGTACGATACCGCCGGCGCGGGCGATACGGTGATTGCCACGCTGACCTGTGCGCTGGCGGCAGGGGCAAACTGGCATACCGCTGCTCGACTGGCAAACGCTGCCGCAGGCAGTGTGGTGCGTCATGTGGGGGTAGTTCCGCCCCAACGCGATGAGATTCTGCGCCTGCTCGCCGAGAATCATCATGCGGAGTAGTTCGTTCAAGGGGAAGATGATGGTACAGGGGAATATGCGTACACTGGTTGCCACTTTATTATGCGTGTTTATGCTGGCGCTCTCCGGACACGCGCAGCTCCTGCCGCGCGTGGAGGTGAAGGGTAGCACGCTCATTGTCAACCGCGCTCCAGCCGTTCACATACGGGTTGCTAACGGCAACCTTGTGCCGGAGCGTCGGGCGCAGATCGCAGCAGAGCGACTTCAATCCGCCGTCGTCCGGGGACTGGGGGCGCGCCATGTAGGAGTGAAAGCGGAAAGGCGTCGGGCGACGGTAACCATCGGTGGTGGCGTTCTGCTCTACGCCACCCGCGCCGATGCCCGTGCTGCCGGTACCACCCCCCTGCGTCTGGCGCAGGCGTGGGCATCCTCTTTGCGCCATTGTCTCTCCATTCCGCCCCTCAGCCTCAGCACCAGCGAACTGCTGGTGCCTCTGGGCGAGTCGCGCACTGTGCGCGTGAACGGCTGGCTGGAAGGCACAGCGGTCGTCGCCCCCACCGGAGCGCCGGACGACGGAGTGACCGACCCCGCCGTCATCGGCGATGGGCGTACGGTGCGCATTACCGGACGCGCGGTAGGGCGTGAACAGGTGCTGGTCTCCGTCGGCGAGCTGTCGGTACCGCTGATGGTGACCGTGCGCAAATATGCGGGTGAGGTCAAAGCCTCCGAGCCGGTGGTGGTCACAGGCATAGATTTGCCGGTGAGCTTCGTGCGGCAGGCGGTGGAAGCGGCGATTGTGCGCTCGACCCAGCTGGAACCGGGCGCTCAGGTGCAGATTGCCTCACCCGTCCGGCTGAGCAGTGTGCCCGATGTCGGGCAGTCTACTACGGCGAGCGTGCTGGTTCGCGCCAGCGGCTCCGGCTATATTGCTCGTGAGCAGGAAGTGAACCTGACGGTGGTCAACCGCCCGATAGCTGCTGCGAACGAACCGGTGCTGCTGATGGTCAGCAACGACCCCGAACGGGTGCAGAAAGCGCAGACGCTGTTTGCCAGCGAAATCAGCGAGGCACAGGGTGCGCGATTGCTCTACCATCACATGAACGGCATGGTACAGGACGTGCTACTGCTAATCTAACTGCTCAACCCCACCGATGCCACGCGCACTGTGCACATCACCGGCGCAGCGAGCACGCCCATGCGGGACACCGTGCGTGTGGGTTACGTGGCGGGCGAGTTGTTCCTGCGTGCGCTTATGAACAACATGGGACATACCATCACCATTCCTGCGCAGAGCAAGGTGGTGTTGCTGGCGCAGAGGATGCGCCCCCTGGAAACCGCCAGCGGTGTGCTACAGGTACGCCTGCTTCCCACTGAAGGCGCACAGCCCCCCGCCCCGTGTGTGCTTAAAGTGGCGATGCAGGTCTACCAGAATCAGCCGCTGCCGCTTATGGGGACAACGATGGCGTGGGGGTTTTTACCACCTCGTCCCCTCACCGCCGAGGAGAGACGCCAGATTGCCGGAAACGACCACATCTACCCCACCAGCTATAAAGTGCTCACCGCCACCTACGTGGTAGGTCAACGATGGCAGTTTATCCGCATCGGTGAACAGGCGGTGCGTAACCACAATCAGCAGCGCAAGCTGGACGGCAACTACGGCGTGATTTATGAAGTGCGCGTGGAGATGGTGAACCCCACCGATAAGGTGCGCGACGTGGAGCTGGCTTTTGAACCCAGTGGCGGTGAGGCAGGAGGCGTGTTCGCCATCGGTGGGGAGGTGCTCGGCATACAGCGAGCTCTTCCGCCCGGAGAGTTTTCTATCACCCGAATCCGGTTACAACCGAACCAAAAGCGCACTATCACCATCCGCACCATGCCGCTGGCGGGTTCGAACTACCCGGCAACGCTGATGGTTCGTTCGTGAGGGTGTGATCTATCGTGAAGGCGAGCGACCTGCAAAAGCTATACCCCGCTCGCCTTTTCGTGTTCCTGCGCGAGCACATCGGCGACGTGGTCAACAGCACGGCGGCATTGCACTGCCTGCGCCAGCGGTTCCCCGATGCCCACCTGTGTGTGGAGGTGGGCGAGCGTGCAGTAGAGGCACTGCAAAACTTCCCCGGCATCGACGACATCTGGATACGCCCCACGCATCAGGGGCTATGGGGCAAGTTGCGGTTTATCCGCCGCCTGCGCGAAGGGCATTTTGACCTTGCGGTGATTCTGGACGACAGCGCGGATATGGTGCTCCATGCATGGCTTGGGGGCATCCCTGTACGCGTGGGGGTCAGGCGCAAGGAGAAGTTCCAGAGGTTGTACACCGCCTTCGTACCACACGACCCGTCACGCCACGAGACGCTGGAGCACTTCCGGGACCTGGTGGAGCTGCTGGGTTGTGACACCTCCGATTACCGCCCGCGTTTGTATCCCTCCTCGGAAGACACACGCACCGCAGAGCAGGAACTGCATCGGGCCGGGTGGGACGGCAGCATCATGCTGGTGGGCATCAACCCGGGCGCGAGCCGCGAACACCGCCAGTGGTTCCCCGACCGATTCGCGCAGGTGAGCGACGCGCTGGCGGAACAGGGTATCACGTGTGCCCTGCTGGGCGGACCGGGTGATAAGCATTTAGCGGAGGAGATTCTGGCGAATTGTCGAAGCCGCCCCCTGGTGCTCACCGGCAGATTGACCGTACTGCAACTCGCCGCGCTGATGCCGTACTTGCGCCTGCTCATCACGGCAGATAGCGGACCGATGCATATCGCCGCGGCGATGGGCACGCGGGTGGTAGCGCTGTACGGCGTGAGCGACCCTGCTTACACCGGTCCCTTCGGCGACGGGCATACCATCATCCGACACAATGAGCCGTGCACCGGATGTACTGCCGAGCGGTGTGTGCATGATAGGGAATGCATGAAGCGCATCAGTGTGGAGGAAGTGGTAGCGTCAACCGTCCTCCACTTATAAAAGGGCAGTTTATGATAGGACACGGATTTTCACAGATGCGACGGATTGGCGCAGATACTATCCGTGTGCATCCGTTGCATCCGTGTTCATCCGTGGGCTATTCCCGAAGGACGAAGGAAGTGGTTATTTACTAACAGTCCGCCCGGTTATCCCGCTCTGACGAAGGTGTCTCAGCAGAGAAAAGTACCCAGTGCTTGATAATCCACAAAACGGTTGCACAGGTAACCGCCGTGTCCGCCAGATTGAACACCGGAAACACGCGGAAGTCGATGAAATCCACCACGTGTCCCAATCGCACTCTGTCCAGCACGTTACCCAGCGCGCCGCCTGCGAGCAGGCTGGCGATAGCGGTCGTCCACCCCGTTGGAGCGGACAGGCGCAGGTAATATATCATCACCGCGCTGACTATCGCCAGCGATACCCACAGGAACGCCCCTCCAAACTGCGGGAACAGCCCAAAGGCAATCCCCGAGTTGAACGACAGGGTGAAGTACAATACACCCGGCACAATCGGCACCGATTGACCGGGTATCAGCCTCCATTGTATCCACCACTTGCTCGCCTGGTCCAGCAGGATAAGCAGCAGAGTGGCAGCGAAGAACCACCCTTTCATCCGATGCTTCTCATCGCGCTGGCACAGCGCGTGCACAGGTCGGGATATTGCGCATCCGCGCCGATGTCGGTGCGAATCTGCCAGCAGCGCGGGCACTTCTCGCCTTCCGCCTTTTGCACCTCCACAGCAACCTCTTCCTCATCCCATCGCTCGACGTGCACGGATGCCACCATATACAGCGTCGGCAGGTCGGCGAAGAAGGGCTTCAGCGCGCTCCACGTCTCATCGTCCAGTTTGATATGCAAAGCCGCCTCCTGCGAGCGGCGAATCATCTCCGATTGACGCGCCTGCTCCAGCGCCTTGTTCACCGTCTCTCGCACCGCCAGCACCGGCTCCCAGCGCTCCAGCATCGCCGCGTCGTGCACCGAGAAGAGGTCATCGGGCAACTGCGACAGCAGGACACTTTCCGCCTTATTGTCACCGGGCAGAGCCTGCCACACCTCCTCAGCGGTGTGTGTGATGAGCGGCGCAAGCAGCTGCGCCAGAGTCTGCGCGATGAAGTGGAGCACAGTCTGCGCCGACCGACGCTCGTGCGAGGCGGGCGGCGAACAGTACAGCCGGTCCTTGAGCACGTCCAGATAGAACGCGCTCATGTCCACCACGCAGAAGTTGTGCACATTCTGATACACGCGGTGGAACTCGTACACCTCGTACGCCGCCATACAATCCGCCAGCAGCTTGCGCGTGCGCGCCATCGCCCACTGATCCAGAGGCAACATCTCGCTCTCCACCACGCGGTGTTGGGCGGGATCGTAATCGTACAGGTTGCCCAGCAGGAAGCGCATGGTGTTGCGGATGCGCCGATAGGCTTCGGCGGTGCGGTCCAGAATCTCGAACGACAGGCGCACATCCTCGAAGTAGTTGCAGCTGGACACCCACAGCCTCAGCACGTCCGCGCCATATTTATCGATTACCTCCAGCGGGCTGATGACGTTGCCCCACGACTTGTGCATGGCGCGTCCCTCGCCGTCCAGCATCCAGCCGTTGGTAATCACCGCACGGTAAGGGGCATCCCCCTTGGTGGCGACGGCAATCATCAGGCTGGAGTTGAACCAGCCTCGGTGCTGGTCCGAACCCTCCAGATACACGTCGGAGGGCCAGCGCAGCTCCGGTCGCTTCTCCAGCACAGCGCGGTGCGTGCAGCCGCTGTCGAACCACACGTCAAGGATGTCTGTTTCCTTATCGAAAGCGGTGCCGCCGCACCTCGGGCAGGCAGTGCCTTCGGGCAGGAAGAACTCGGCAGGCTTCTCGAACCACACGTCACTGCCCGCCCTCTCCACCTCGTCCGCAACGCGGGCAATAAGCGCAGGCTCCAGCAACACCTCACCACACCCTTTGCAATAGAAGGCGGGGATGCCCACTCCCCACGCCCGCTGACGGCTGAGACACCAGTCGGGGCGTCCCTGTACCATACTGCGAATGCGGTTGATGCTTTGCGGCGGGAACCACTTCACACGCTCAATCGCCTCAAGGCACCGCTCGCGGTGACGATTGTGGTCGATGCTCATAAACCACTGCACCGTCGCCCGAAACAGCAACGGCGAGTGACACCGCCAGCAATAGGGATACTGGTGTTCATACGGCTCGTGAGCAAGCAGAGCGGACCGCTCCCTGAGCCACTCGATAATCTCCGCGTCCGCGTCGCGCACATATTTACCCGCGATGCGCTCGCCTACCTCGTCGGTGAACCTGCCCTGCACGTCCACCGGACATAACACGCGCAAGCCGTACTCCTGACCGGTATTGAAGTCCTCTTCGCCGTGACCGGGGGCGATATGCACCACGCCCGTGCCTTCGGTCATGGTCACGTAATCGGCGAACACCACCGGCGATTCGCGCCCGTATAGCGGATGTTCAAACACCAGCCCCGACAGCGCATTGCCCTGCAGAGTGTGCACCACACGATACTCCTTTGCGCCGATGCGCCCCATCGTGCTTTCTACCAGCGCTTCCGCCAGCAGGTAGAGTGCTCCGTCGGTTTCCACGACAGCGTACGGCTCAGCGGGATGTACCGCTACCGCCAGGTTCGCCGTGATTGTCCAGGGGGTGGTCGTCCAGATAAGAATGTACGCCTTCTTGCCATCCTCCCTGGGAAACACCCCGTTGGGGTCTTGCTTCAGCGCAAAGCGCACGGTGATGGAGGGCGAGGTATGGGTATGGTACTCGATCTCGGCGTCCGCCAGGGCGGTCTCACACACAGGGCACCAGAGAACGGGCTTCAAGCCGCGGTAGATGTAGCCGCGCTCCACCAGCTCGCCGAACACGCGCACCAGCGTGGCTTCGAACTCGTAGGACATGGTGAGGTAGGGGTTCTCCCAGTCACCGATACAGCCCAGCCTCTTGAACTGCTCGCGCTGGCGGTTGACGAAATGGCTGGCGTACTCACGGCATCGCTTGCGCAGGGTTACTTTGTCGGGTTTCTCGCCCTTGCGGCGGAACTCTTTGGTGACCTCGTTCTCAATCGGCATCCCGTGGTTGTCCCAGCCGGGCACGAAGGGCGACCGGTAGCCCTGCAACATGCGGAACTTGACGATAATATCTTTCAGCGTCTTGTTCAGCGCGTGCCCCATGTGGATGTCGCCGTTCGAATAAGGGGGACCATCATGCAGGATGAACAGTCCACGAGGGGCAGGTTTCTGTAACGCCTTATGGTAGATATCATGCTCTTGCCAGAACCGCTGGAACTGCGGCTCTCGCTTTACCAGCTCCGCCTTCATCGGGAAGGATGTTTTCGGAAGATTCAACGTGTGATCGTAGTCCATCTCTCACCTCGTGCATCCAGTCGCTGGATATAATCCTGTAACGCCTCTTTCCAGTATCTGGGCAAGCGGATACCTGCCCAGCGCAATCGCTCCATGCTCAACACAGAGTACGCGGGGCGGCGCGTCGGCGAGAACCACTCCCGACTGCTTACGGGCGTCACCGACACCCCCGCCGACAACAGCCCTCGTTCCGTTGCCAGGTTCACCACCTCGCAAGCCACCTCGTACCATGTGGCAGAACCCTGATTGACCGCATGGTACGTGCCGTACGCCGCATTCGCGCTCACCATCTCCAGCAGCACTCCCGCCAAATCGCCTGTAAAGGTAGGTGAGCCTGTCTGGTCATTCACCACGCGCAGGGGCTTGCCCTCTCGCGCTGCGTTCAGGATAGTTCGCGGGAAGCACTTGCCCCCTGCCCCATACAGCCACGCGGTGCGCACAATCCAGTGGCGTGGACAAATCTCACGTATCCACTGCTCGCCAGCCAGTTTGCTCGCGCCGTACACGTTCAGCGGGCGAGGCGCATCCCACTCGGTGTAGCCGCTGCGCTTCGCGCCGTCGAACACGTAATCGGTGCTGATGAACAGCAAGCGCGCCCCCACATCGTCACAGGCGGAAGCCACGTTCGCCGCCCCAAAGGCGTTCACCCGATAAGCCTCTTCGGGGTTGCGCTCACAGCCGTCTACGTCGGTGTACGCCGCGCAGAGTATCACCACATCCGGGGCGGTTTCACCGATTGCTCGGCGCGTCGCCTCGCCGTCGGTAATGTCCAGACGGATGTCCCCCGACCGTCGCGAAGTAGTTACCAGTGCGAAATGGGGGGCAAAGCGCGCACAGATATCTTGCCCCAGCATCCCACCAGCGCCGATGACCAGAACTTTGCGGTTCACCGTCCCAATCAAGCCCCTCTGCACAAGATTATACCAGAATCTCTGCGCTCACGGAACTTGATACCCCCTTTTTCGTTGTGATATAATTCCCTTGCGAGGAGCGGTGGCCGAGTGGTCTAAGGCGCACGCCTGGAGAGCGTGTGGGCGCGCAAAACGTGCCTCGTGGGTTCGAATCCCACCCGCTCCGCCATTTTTGTGCCTCGAGGGTCCACTATGTTGCCTTCAACAGATACCATCTCCGCTATCGCCACCCCGCCCGGTGAAGGCGGTATCGGTATCGTGCGAATCAGCGGTGCACGTGCGTTCGAGATAGCGCGAAAACTGTTCACCCCGCTACCTGCGGAGATTCAAAGCCATCGCATCTACGTCGGCACTCTCTTAGACCCCGATACCGGTGAGCACATCGACCGCGCGTTACTGCTTGCCTTCCGCGCCCCGCGCAGTTATACCGGTGAAGACGTGGTGGAGTTCAGCTGTCATGGTGGGATGGTATTGTTGCGCCGCGTGTTGAAACTGACCCTGCAACACGGCGCACGCCTCGCACAGCCCGGCGAGTTCACCCTTCGCGCCTTCTTAAACGGGCGGCTGGACCTGGCACAGGCGGAAGCGGTAGCCGACCTTGTTCGCGCCCGCACCGAAACCGCACAACGTCTCGCCATGCGCCAGCACGAGGGCGAACTCTCGCGCGCTATCCACGCCATCCGCGACGAACTGGTGGGCATACTGGCACTGGTGGAGGCGTATCTGGACTTCTCGGACGACCTTGGCGAGATGGACTACGACCACCTGAGCGAGCAGATCCAGCAGATGATAGCGCGCTGCCAGAGCCTGCTCGCCACCGCCCGCTACGGACGCCTCACCCGCGAGGGAGCGATGGTGGTTATCGCCGGACGACCGAACGTGGGCAAATCCAGCCTGATGAACGCCCTGCTGGGCGAAGAGCGTGCCATCGTCACCGACATCCCGGGCACCACGCGCGATGTGATACGGGAGAGCATCCAGATACACGGCATCCCCGTGCAGCTATGGGATACCGCCGGCTTGCGCGAGACCGAGGACGTGGTGGAACGTTTCGGGGTGGAGCGCACACACCGCTCCCTGCGAGACGCTGACCTGATACTGTTTCTGCTCTCCGCGCCCGAAGGTTTTACCGAAGAGGACAAACAACTGCTTGCCTCCGTTCCCCCGGAGCGTACCCTGCTGGTGTGGAACAAATGTGACCTGATGCCCGAAGAGGCTCTCGCCAACCTCGCTCAGCAAGTGCCCTCCCCTGCTCTTGCGGTCAGCGCACTGACGGGCTGGAACCTGCACCGGCTGGTGGACGCCATCGGCGAGCGATTGCTGGGCAGTGACTGGCTCACCCCCGAGGGGGCGGTGGTTACGAGTGAAAGGCACCAGATTGCCCTGCAGGGGGCGATAGAGAGCCTTCAGCAGGCGTTGCACAGCGCACAAACCGCCCTGCCTGCCGAGCTGATTTCGGTAGACCTGCGCGGCGCGCTGGACGCCATCGGGCTGATTACGGGAGAAACGGTGACGGAAGACATCGTAGAGCGCATCTTCAGCGATTTTTGCATCGGGAAGTAAGGCTACAGGTTGTTGCTGACCACACTGGCATATCCAATTGTCAAAATAGATGTACCCCGCAAAGGCTATACAGGGGGCGGTAACGGGCAAGCGTGCTGTAGATATAGATCCCAATACCCACCCAGTAGAGAAGCGCGGGGATCAGCCAAATCAACAGCACATCAAAATAGCCTACAGTTTTCCCTCGTGGATATCGCCTCTGCCATAGAATAGACAGTAACCATTGTGATAGTATGAAAGTGATGACAACGTACCCGCTTACACGCGGTGGATAGAGAAAATCTCTGGCCCTCTCAGCGGAGTACAACTCTCGCACACATTCATAGACGTGGTCGGCGATTGTTGCAATCATCTCTTCGCCAAGCCGTGCCAGAGCATATCCGGCCAGGAACCACAATGTTGTGAAAAGATAGGGAAGGAGTATGTTCAAATGACGAAAATCCGCTAACTTAAGGCCTCTCCCTCCCACTCTACCCATTACCTGAGCTCTGGATAGCAGGCTGAAATGTACAAAGACGGGAGGAACTGCTACGGTAAGGATAAAGACTACCGCCTCTCCCCTCATGGCTTGATCCCCCATGCTTGCAGGAGCTGAGGTGGTATGCCCTTGAATCGTTTATCGTTTTTTGTATATATCATCTGGCTCACTGTTGTGCAAACATACCTGGTAGCAGGCATTACAGAAGTCCAACCACTCGTCATACCTTTTATCACACGTCTCGTCATGGTTGCAAAGTAAGCTTCCGAACGGGCAGAAGGGAATAACCCACCTCTTAGCCCATGCACACAAAAATGATAGAGTATCGCAGAAGGCAGCTTGCCGATTCCTACACTCATCACGGCGCTGTCTGGCATCTTTCCAGCACCCATCGTTGAATTGCTCGCACAGGGAACGTGGATAAGGTCCCCCCCTTCCTAAAGGGGCAGTCTGCTGGGTGAAACAGCGAGGATAGTGGGATAACCATTCGCTCTGGTAGGTAAACTTCCCCTTTGGAAAACATCCGTACCTCCTCTTCACCAGCTTGGATCCAACTCCACCTCCACGGCGTCTTGGCACTGCCCTGCTCGCACCGATCGACTCCGAGCAGGTCATACAGGTTGTTGCTGACCACGCTGGCAGAACGGTTCGTAATCACTCCCACCGTGCCCAGCGGGTCAAAGTGATGCCATTCGTTGTTTCGACGTACGAGCGAAATCCCCTGCAAACACAAGGCGCTGGTCGTCCAGCTACCACCTTCCAGAGGCTTCTGCTGTTCCACGGGTCACCTGCTACTCTGCAGGCAACACCGCAGGGGTAGCGTATCCATACACCCGTCCCACGATTGATGAGTTTTGAAAAAATAAAGCGATTTAACCTCTCCCCCGGCCCCTCTCCTGCAAGGAGAGGGGAGCCTCGCGTCGAATGCCCCCTTCCCGCGTAGGGAAGGGGGACAGGGGGTTAGGTTGAATACACCTCGCCTCCAAGACCTCCCTCGAAGCTGCGGGAAAGGAGATGAGGGGATAAATACGACTGTTTTTCAAAACTCATCAACCGTAAAGGCTCCTCAATCTGGCGAAACGGCTCGGCAGGAGCCTCGCCCTCCCCACAATTGGGTCGGAGGGTCGCGTTCCGTCGCGACCACAACCTGACGGCTCGGCAGGAGCCTCGCCCTCCCCGCAATTGGACTGGAGGGTCGTGCTCCGTCACGACCATAAACCGAACGGCTCGGCAGGAGCCTCGCCCTCCCCAGGAAGGAACCTTGCCGGAAAGTTCATAAGCCTGCGGCTACAGGATGATGGGGTTAGCACTCCTGCGCAGCAACCACAGTCACGGTGGTGGGCACCATACGCCAGCGTGAACCCTTCATCTCGTTCAGCGTCTGAAAAGGGTGAAGACCTGCAAATGGGAGGATGAAACATGTGGCGACAGATAGTCTGGATATCGGGTGTGCTTTTGCTTCTCACTGTACTGGCGTTTGCAACAGCACAAAGCAGGCAAACCGCATCTGTTCAGGGTGTGCGCAACGTCGTTCTCATAGGCTGGGATGGGGCACAACGCGAGCATGTGCGCGAGTGCCTGAAGCGTGGAGAACTGCCGAACCTCGCCAAATTGGGTTCCGAAGGCAGGCTGGTGGCTATTGACATCCTGCGCACCACCGACACCAAAGCAGGCTGGACGCAGATACTCACCGGCTATGAGCCGGAAAAGACAGGTGTGTTCAGCAACGGGCGTTACCAGCCTATTCCGAAGGGATACACCATCTTCGAACGATTGGAACAGCACTTCGGCGCGGATAACATCGCCACTGTAGCGGTTATCGGCAAGAAGGGAAACGTAGACGCCGACCCGCCGACGAAGGTGCCGGCGGCTCCCATCGAGCAACGGGCGCGCGCG
>BEHS01000045.1 GCA_002898895.1 bacterium HR16
ATAGCAGGTGTAGCCCGACCGTGAAAGTCCAGCAGGATGTCCACCCCATTGCCGACCGCCTCGCGCGCGGCGGCGACCAGTTCCACCGCCTTTTCTATGACCGCCGGGCTTTCCAGCGGATGCAAAGTGGGTAAGGGGCAAAACTTCACCGCCGTGTAACCTTCTGCCACACGCTGGCGAGCCTGTTCGGCAATCTGTGTTGGTTCGTAGCTGCCGATGTGCCGGTATACCCGAATGCGCTCGCGCACCTTTCCGCCCAGCAGTTGATAAACAGGCACACCAAGCCGTTTGCCCTGAATGTCCCACAACGCCATCTCGATGCCGCTTATCGCTGCGTTCAGCACGGGACCACCGCGCCAGAAGGCATGGCGATACATCCTCTGCACCAGATGGATGATGCGTGCCGGGTCCTCACCCAGCAGCGCATGTTCGTAGGAGCGCACCGCCTCGGCAATCACGAACGCTTTGTCGCCCAGGCATTCGCCCCAGCCCACGATGCCCTCATCCGTGCTCACTTTGATAAACAGCCAGCGCGGTTCCACCGCAAAGGTTTTGACCTCTATGATGCGCATTTCCACACCCCTGGTAGTTTGTCAGACTTCAATCTGGCAGAGGGTCACGCTCCGTCGTGACCAGGCAGTGCACGTCCGCACACCTTTGACGAAAGGGTAACGGCCCGGACGGAGTCTCGCCCTCCGGCTGGCTAAGACGCCAGGAATCATGCTTGACGCTCTACTGGCGGTCTGTCAAGGTAATTGTTCGAACGTTGGTGAAAGTGTCTCCACGCCAACCCTGTCATTCTGAGCGAAGCGAAGAACCTCGTTTTACCGCTACTCGGAGATGCTTCGCTCACGCTCAGCATGACGAAAGGACGAGATGCTTCACTAGCGGAACGGTTCCGCCAACGCTGTCATTCTGAGCGAAGCGAAGAATCTCAGAGATGCTTCGCTGGCGCTCAGCATGACAAAATGGACGAGATGCTTCGCTCACGCTCAGCATGACAAAAGGACGAGATGCTTCGCTGGCGCTCAGCATGACAAAAGGACGAGATGCTTCACTGCGTTCAGCATGATAAACCCACGTCACAACAGTTGCAGCAGTCGGGTCTCGCCCTTTTGTACTTGTATTTTCAGCGACCTTGTGCGCTGTCCGACCACCTCTCCGCTCATCGGGTCGTATACAGTGCTCAGCTCAGGCAGGTCTACGTATGTTCCCCAATCGGACTGCCGGGTACCGTGTAGTGCCACAATGCGATTCCCTGCGCTTACCACTTCCTCTTTATAGCTACCGTAGAGATGCACCCCTGCCTTCTTCGCTAACCCCTGTAGCAGGTTGACCCCTGCGCGCAGCGTGCCGAAGTAGACCGACCAGCCCCGCTCGATACGCTTCACCGCCACCGCCACATCACTGGTGGCAACGAAAGTAGCCAGCGTGCGCGCGGTTGCATCCTGTACCACAAAGCCCGGCGAGTGCGGCTCCTTGACCCCGAACTCCTCTCGCCGCCAAATGTCCACCCCGGCTCTACTCACCATCGCAGCCGGTCCTGTGTAGGCTACTCCCGATGGTATCTCCTCCTTCTCCACCACCCGAATCCCCGTCAGGTCGCTGATGTTGTCGGCAGAGGCGGAGTTACCGCGAATGTAGCCGGGTGCGTAGAACCACACCACCATCTTGCCTTTGCGTACCAGCTCCTTGAGCGCATGGCGTTGCGCCTCGGTGGGGGCGAAGGCGTTGAGCACCAGATACATCTTCGCGTGCTCCACCTTGCCGGAACATACGTCGCTTAACAGGTAGAACCCCAACGGCGCGCCGATGCGGTACAGCTCATACCGTATTTGCGAAAGCAGGGGAAGGGTTACCGCATTGCCGTAGGACAGGTAGCACAGGCTGGCTTCGTCCACCACCACGGCGATTTCGGGCTGGTAGGGCTTGCGGTTGGGGAGAATCTCTTCGTATATCTCCACGAGTTTCGCCAGGTTGTGCCATATCTCCGCGCTGTCCAGCCATCCCGCGCCCATCAGGTCCATCCACCAGCACGCCGCCCCGCGCGTGGCGATATGCGCGAAATTGCGCCGATGCACTGCTAATGTCTCTGCCAGCGTCTCCGCTCTGCCGTAGTTATCTTCGGGTTTGGAGAGACAGGTACGGGTGTCGTCCTCGTTCAGCCAGAGCTTGCCGTGCAACTGCACCGAGTCCACCGGCGCCATGAATCCGCCTGCGCCGCCCGCCTGGCGGTCAAAGTAAGAAATAGGCGAGCAGAGGACGTCCACGTCCGGGCATTTCAAGAGCCGTTCCAGCGCGAGGTGCCCCGACACTACCGGACCGCCCGGCAGCCCGGACAATTCAAAGGTATAACCGTAGAAGAGCACCACCAGCTTGCGCCCATCGGTCTCCTCTTTGATGATGCGTGCGAAATGTTCCAGCGGCTCCACCATCGCCTCTTGCTGGAACCGCCAGAACCGGTACAGCCGACGCTGCGTGGCAGGATGCAGGAAAGCACCCTTACCTTTTGCTTTACGTTGCTCGGCGGTGGGCAGGGTGGCGTTGCGGTCGCGCAGGTAGCGGCGGAAGGCAGTTTCCATCGGCTTCTCGAAGCCGGGTAAAAGCCCCTCCCACACGCGGTCATAAAACCATTCGCCGGTGTTCTGTCCGCAGGGATGGTATCCCAGAATGTGGTCGCCATAGCGCGATTCTAAATGCTTCACCAGCTGGCGCAGCACGTCGCTCGCTTCCGCCCGCCACTTTTCGGATGCCATGCTCACGTAGCCGCGCTCGCCGTTGTCGTACAGCATCATCTCGTCGGGGTTTTGCTTCGCCCACCAGTCGGGCACGTAGGTCAATCCGAAGCGGGGCAGTAGCAGAGCGCGCGGGTTCTCCTTCAGGATGGCGTCCATCTGCTCCTCGAAGGGGCGATAGTTCGGCGTTTCGCCCGGCAGCGTCCACGGGAAGAGGTGCACCACAAATGAGACGATATGCACCCCTGCCTGTGCCGCGCGACGGATGGTGCTCAGCCCCGCCTCGCGTTTCTCACCCACAAGGTTCACGAACACCAACAGCGGCGGCACGGGCTTGCCGTTGACCAGTAACGTCGGCACGCCTTTGCGAAGGGCTACCTGTGCGGTGAGGGGCATGGTTACACGCCTCCGAGCAAGGATTTCACCAGACCGTCGATTTCGTCCAGCTGCTCTTTCAGCAGCTCACGCACCGTCTGGCGCAGTCGCCCGCTGGATGCACGAATCACCTTCTCACCCTCTTCGGCGAGGAAACCCTGCACGCGCTCGTGGCACTCTTTGCTCAGCTGCGCCAGGCGCAGGTGACGCTCGTCCTGCGGGTCAAAGAGCGGGATAGGAAGCACTTCGAAGGGACGACGAGTGATATGTCTTTCGCCTCGCCCCGCTCGTGCACCAAAGGCTCCCTTCGGCTGAAACGGCTTAATAGACTCATCAACCAGTGGGGCGTTCAGCACGGAACACAGGAAATGTGCTTCGTCCGCGTTCTCAGTGTCAAGCCAGTAAGTGGTATAATCAGCAACAAATCCTCGCGGGCGGATGCGTCCTATTTGCTGTTCGATTACGGTATTGGTTGGCACCACAGCCGCACAGAGATGCGTTCCACTGGTATTGTAGACTAGTTTGAACACCCCAGCAGTTCGTTGGCGAAGAACCTTGTTATGCCAGTTCAGGTAGTTTATCAGGTCGGTTTGCGATTTGCGATGTTGTAGCCATAGCTGCTCGGCTTTCCTCAGCCACTGTCCTAATCCGCCGTTTCCTGCACGGTATGCCTGTTGCCAATTCAGCAGCTGGTCGCCTTGGAGCGGGATGATTACTGGTGACATTCTCCTCCAACCAAAAGGTAGCAGGTCATGCGAGAGTAACGTAGCATAAACAAACTGAGATTCTACCCTACCCTGAATGCGAAGGTCCTTCCACGGCGCCTTGGCACGGGGTTCAATGCTGGCGTCTGTCTCCAGGTAAGGCATTTCGCGGTCGACAATAATGGCTTCCGGATACGTACGGACGAACCACAGGCAGCGCGGATAGATAGTTGCTCCATTGATAATCTGCTCTAAGTATGGGCTTTTCGCACTGCTGGTGGGAGGCTGGTAACCTTTCTCGCGTAGTTGTAGATACTGCATCGCCTCTTCAAGTGAAGCATTCTTCTTGGGTAGTTCACCGTGTACCAGCAGAGATAACGTATGACCTGCGTCCGCAATCGGTTCGGATGTTTTGTGCCATATCACCACGCAGGCAGGTACGTTGAAGAGGGGGGCCACCTGTTCGCAGTCAATCAGCAGATCGGCGGAGGCAACAAATCTTTGTTGAAAGGTTAGATGCTGTTTCGCTCCGGTGAGCACACTGCGGGGCATCACAAATGCGATTTTCCCACCGTCCGCCAGGTAGTGGTCGGCTGAGAAGGCAAAGAAAAGCGTTGCCATCTCCATCTGGGTGAACAGATTGGCATCAGACGAATCAACCAGTCGATAGCGACGCAGGGTAAGTGTGCGTACCCGTTCCTGATAATCTGCCCTCTGGATGAATCGGTAGGATAGCCACGGCGGATTGCCTACAACGAATGCGAACTTTCGTCGGGCCAGCAGCTCAGGGCGGTAAGCGTTTTTCAGGATGAATTGCCATACAGTATCTGTAGCAGGAGGCTGTAGCAGCCAGCGCATCAGGCGCAGGTTCTGTAACCACAGGTATTGTCGATCTCTGGGTATTCCCAATGCATCCAATCTACCCTGAAAGCCATTCCGCGCCGATTCATCTTCAAGTTCAGGACTGCCGAATACCATCATGGCATCGATTAGCGTATTCAGCACGCGAGGCTGTTCCGCCAGCTCCGCGGGCAGTAAGAAATCTGTCGGCAAGTTGCGTTCCTTGCGCTTTTGAGCGGTCTTTGCCAGCAGTTCTATCGCCACGGGCACCGGTACGTGAGGCTTCTGCAGACCTCCATCCTCCGCCACAGCAAAAGCGTTGGCGATGAAGATAGGCAGTGTAAACTGTTGACCATACACCCGCAACTCATCCCCCAATGCCAGAACCATGTTCGTCTTGGAGATAATAACCGCCAGAGGATGCACATCCAACCCCGCCAGATTCGCCTCACAGAACCGTATCAGCGCACTGCCTTGCCACCCGGCTTCCCGTAGCAGGTGTACTGCGATGAAAAGAAACGTTCCCGAACCGCACGCCGGGTCCAGCAGGGAAGGTTCCATGCCTTCGGGCACGGAGGGGAAACCGGCCTGACGCAGGGTCAGTTCGGCGAGCCAGTCGGGTGTGTAGAATTCGCCAAGGTCGTGGCGTGTCTGGGGGTCTACCAGCTCCTGATACAGCTCTTTGAGCAGGTCTTCGTTCACCGTGCTCAGGTCGTATGCGGCGACAAGACGGGTCGCGATGGAATGAAGCAAATCGGCAATGTCGCCCGCCTCCATCCAGGTGAAGAAATCATCTCCCACAAAGTTATCCAGCCCCATTCGCCCAAAGACTGCGCCAGTGAGTATCTCCTCCAGTTCCTCGCTTCTTGGAGCGCGCTGATGCAGAGCAACAAACGCCAGACTGCGGGCGAACAGCGCAAGGTAGGTATGACGTAAGAAGAGATTCTCGTCGCCCACCTCGCTCCCGTACACGATGGAGAGCAGGCTTTGCCATTCACCGAACTTAGTCTGCACGGCAGGTTGCTTGCCTGCGGTTTGCCAGAGGCGTTCCAGAATGCGGATGCTCTGCCAGAAGGTGGGGCTGCGTTCGCCAAACCGAAGCGCCACATCGTTCGCGGTGGGAACCAGCCGCTTTTCGTGGAACAGGTAGCAGTCCATCCAGAGCTTACAGCGGTCGGCGTCTTCCACCGAGAGGCGCAGGGTGTCGACAGGTGCGTCGGTCAATCGGTCATCGCGGATAGCATATACTTCCAGCGTTTCGCCATCGGTCAGGATGCCAAAATAGCGCTCGGGGTGAGTCTGATTGAGCAAGTAACGGCACAGCTCTTCCATCCCCTCGCGGCGGGGGGCGTCGTCCAGACGGCGTTTGAACTCCAGAATCAGGTCGCTGTACAGCACATCGGCGAAGCCTCCGCGCACGCGCAGGGCAGGCACATGCTTCTCCAGCAGGATGCTTTCGGCGGTCTGGATGTGGGGAAAGGCAGCGCGCAGAAAGGTCAGAAAAGCATCGCGCAGGCTGTCTTCCGATGCGCCCATTTTGCGCAGCCTGTTGAGATTGTCCAGATACCTTGCCAGATGTTCTGAAAACCCGTTCATCCGTGCCCTCTGCTTCCCCGTGTAACAATCGGTTCGCCACCGTAAAGGTGACTTCCTGTTGCTTTCCTCTTGCCAGCTGTGCCGGTTTTTCGGTAGAATGTGCTCTGAAAGGTTTAAGTGTGAGGAGGGCTGGTATGTCTGTCTTTCATTTCCCCGATGGATTTCTGTGGGGAGCTGCAACCGCTTCCTACCAGATAGAAGGTTCTCCGCTGGCTGACGGCGCAGGGGCTTCTATCTGGCACCGCTTCTCCCATACGCCGGGCACCACGTTCAACGGCGATACAGGCGACGTGGCCTGCGACCACTACCGTCGCTGGCAGGATGACGTGGCGCTGATGCGTGAGATGGGCTTGAAGGCGTATCGCTTCTCCATCAGCTGGGCGCGTATCCTTCCCGAAGGGAAGGGCGCGGTGAACCCGGCAGGGCTGGACTTTTATGACCGCCTCGTGGACGCGCTGATGGATGCAGGGATTCAGCCGATGATTACTCTCTATCACTGGGACCTGCCGGGCGCGCTGCAGGACCTGGGCGGCTGGGCAAATCGCGAAATCGTCAACTGGTTTGGCGACTATGCGCAGGTTGTGGCGCAGCGATTGGGTGACAGAGTGCGTCTGTGGGCAACGCTCAACGAGCCGTGGGTGTTTACCTTCCTGGGTTACGTACAGGGCTACCACGCTCCCGGCATGCGTGACCTCTGGGCAGGACTTCGCGCGGTGCACCACTCTCTGCTGGCTCACGGCGAGGCGGTTGCCCGAATGCGTGGTATCCTGCCTGCAGGAGCGCAGGTAGGGATCGTGCTGAACCTGTCGCCTCAACACCCCGCTACCGATAGCGAAGAGGACAGAGCAGCAGCCGAGCGGGTGCACACCATGAATAACGCGCTGTTTGTAGAGCCGTTGCTCAAGGGACGCTATCCTGCGCTGGCAGAGCAGATGGTCGGTTTCGCCTGGCCTCCTGTGCATTCAGGAGATATGGAGCGCATTGCCCAACCCATCGACTTCATGGGTATCAATTACTACTCAAGAGGCATCGTGAAGCGAGGGGAGCACGGTTACCTGCGAGCGGAAGGCGTGGAGAATAAGCAAGCACAGTATACGGACATGGGGTGGGAAATATACCCGGAGGGACTGTACGAGATACTGCAGTGGGTGCATTCGGAGTCGCCGCGCCTGAGCCTGTATGTGACCGAGAACGGCGCCGCTTTCCGCGATGAGGTTCAAGGAGGCAGGGTAGCCGACGTGCAGAGGGTGGAATACCTGCGACAGCACTTCCTGTCTGCTCACAGGGCAATACAGAACGGCGTGCCGTTGAAGGGCTACTTTGTCTGGTCGCTGATGGATAACTTCGAGTGGGCGTACGGCTATTCCAAGCGGTTCGGCATCGTGTATGTGGACTACGCTACCCAGCAGCGCATCTGGAAGGACAGCGCACGGTGGTACCAGCAGGTGATTGCGGCGAACGGGGTGCAGTTGTAGGGATGATGCTGTGTCCTCCTGTCCCCTCTCCCAGAGCTCTGGGAGAGGGGAAGGGGGGAGGGCATAAAACTCCCTGGCCGCTTGGCGGGAGCCTCGTCCTCCGCGTGGCAAACTACGGTGTTTCCTCCAGCGCGAACGAAGCCTGCTCATGGTAGTCGTAGGACTCTATCCTTGCGCTGCCTGTAAAGTGCTTTGCCCGCACGTGCAGATACACCGAGAACGTACACCGCTGATGCGTGGTGGGGAAGCCGGGCCACGCTCCCAGTAGCTGCCCAATCGTTAGCGTGTTGGACGCCTGGGGTGCGGCAGGAGGCTCGCCCACATCCGCTGTGCCGGAGGCAAAGGCGCCGCCGGGGCCGTTCAGTCCGCGTCGCCACGTGAGCGAGTAGGACATCATGAACGTGTTGTTCGGATTGGACACCCCGCGAGAGTGGTATGCACGGAACCCTACCGACACATCGGTTCCCTCCGGTCCGCTGATGAACTGGCACTCTTCGCTGCTGGGAACGCCGTTGCGCCGGATGTCCACGATATCGCCCTGCACCGGGCTGTTGTCTATCCAGTACACGCCCACCACATCGGCGAAGGGCACGTTGTCGGTGGAGTTGGGATCGCCCTGTCGCCAGCGGCGGAACTGGAAGTTGCGGGCGACGCCGGGGTCACCTGCCGGGGCGGAGCTGGGCTTGATGCGATTGCCCGAGGCGTCGAACAGCTCCAGAATCAGCAGGTATCGTCCCGGGTTGAACAGGGTGGTATTCCACACCTGGTGGTACTGTCCGCTCAGCCAGTAGTTGCCGCTGCTCCAGTAGGGTATCCGAACCAGCCCTATCTGTCCACCCACATCAGCCGGATTCGCCGAGAGGGCTTCGGATGTGACTTTCCACTCGCCGCCTACGAACACGAAGCGGTTCCATGCCACCGGCGCATCGAGAACGGTCACCGCCCCGGTTGGCGCACCGCTGTTGTCGACGCGCACCACCGACAGGCGGTAGTATTTCGCAACAGGCTCCATCTCCGGCGAAATCCACAGCCGGATTCCTAACGCCCCGCCCCACGGGCAGTCGGGTGCGTAGGAAGTGGTGAACGTGCCGGAGCTGGCTCCCAGTGCTCCTGTTCGTGATAGCCCTGTTTGCGCGGGGAAGTTGAAATGGCGTGAGCCGGGGCTGCCGATGTACTCCACCATCGCAAAGGGTATCCCCTCCGAAGGTGGTGGGTCGCCCGGGCCGGAACCGCAAACCAGCGCGCGCCAATCCCATGTGCGGATGTCCGCCGATTCCCCTTCGGCGAACCAGTTATGTGATGCCACGCCGTCGTACACGGTCACCCAGTTGCCCTGAATACGCTGACGCACCTTGAAGGCGAAGGTGGTGTGGCAGGTCACGCCCGGTAACGTTATCCTGCGTGGGCGCAGATAGCAGAAGTCAAACCTGCCACCCGGCTGCAGGGGAGTCTCGCCCACCTTGCGCATCGAGCAGGTGCAAATCAATCCCAGCAGATAGGGACGGGCGAGCACGTACTGCTCTGCCTGCTGTGCGCTCATACTGGTGAGAGCAACGTAGTCGGCGTATAGCCGCTCGGCAGGCATCGTGGCTACTTCTGCCGGCGCATTTGCCAGCCGCTTGCGCAGGTCGGCAGTTTGAGCGCGGATGCCCATCTGCGCCTGCGGGCGCACCGCCTGGTGAACCGCCGCCAGTTCCAGCCTCTGCGCCAACCTGCCCAGGTTGCCCGTCACGAACGGGGCAGGGTCGGGACCGGGGCCCGGCGGAAACGGACCGGGTGGGTCAATCGGAGGCGGGTCGGGTAGAGGGATGGGGATGACCTCCAGTATCTCCCGCAGGCGGTCGAGCAGGTCGGGCAGGCGTATGCGGAAGCAACAGCATACTCGCTCGTAAATCTCCACGATGCCGTCGCACAACGGCAGGCAGTGTGCGGGGATAATAGTGTGCAGTTCCGGGCGGTAGGTCAGGCTTTTCAACGTCACGTTGCGCGACAGGTTCAGCCCGGAAACGAGGTCCAACCGGTCTACAATATCCCACCACCAGGGACGGCACTTGCGGGCGGTTCCGCTGACGCACACGAACTCGAAGTGGAAGCGATCCCAGATGTCTCGCCCGATTATCAGCCCACGCTCTCGCCAGACGGGCAAGGTGGCATCGGGACGAAAGGTCACGAGGCTTTCGGGGGTCAACTGCGCGAGGTCGGTTACATCGGGTCCCAGCGCGATGGCGGGCAGTCGTGTCCACTCCGCCTGCACGTCCAGGCGGTCTTTCTCGACGCGGGCGAGCTTCCTCACCGGTTTGCCCACCGCGTCTACCTCGTAGACGGCTATCGCCGGTGCGGTTTCGCCAGGCTCCAGCCCTGCGAGCTGCACTCGCGCGCTGAAGGCAGGCTTTGCGCGTTGCGTCTCCTGTTCTTCCTTCATGCGAACGGTCTCCTTCCTGAGCAAAGATTAGGGTGGCTACGCGGCTACCCTGTTAGAAATACTTGCATTTTATCCGTTTTTTGGTCACCTGCCCATCTCTTTCTCCACTAAAGCTTTTTGCAGCTTGCGCTTGACCCGTGCGAGGCGTTTATGCACGGCGGTCTTGCTGAGGTTCAGACGCTGGGCGATCTCTCGTTCGGTCAACCCTTCGAGGCACTGCCAGCATATCATCTCGCGCTCCGGTTCGGAAAGCGACGCGAGCAGAAGTTGCAGGTCGCAGTCGCTCTCGCACCGCTCGAAGGGGGCTCGCCACTCGGGGTCCATCAGTTCGACAGGCTCGCCGGTGATTGCATCACATGGCATCGGCACTGTTCCGATGCCCCACCGCCAGGCGAGGCGGTGTTCCTGACGAATCGCCTGCACCGCTTTAAAGAAAGCATAGACGGTGAAAGAAACGCCGGCATCGGGCTTGTAGGAAAGGGTAGCGATCCACACAGCAATCCGCGCGATGGACTCTCGCTCTTCGTTCCAGTAGGCTGTTTCATAACCGGGCGGCGTTTTCCATCGCTGCGTCCGGCGCAGGGCGTGTTGCACAATCTGCTCCAGCTGGTTGGCGTATTCCTGTTCCTCCTCGCCTCGTGGCGGAAGGGGCTGGTCTCGCGGAGATTCTGGCATGGCTCTCCTCCTCGTCGAATGAAATACAACGGGGAGGGGAGGGTTCCCTGCATGGAGGGTGAGCCTCCTGCCGGACCGTTGTGGTGTGGTCGCGACGGAGCACGACCCTCCAATCCCATTGCGGGGGAGGGCGAGGCTCCTGCCGAGCCGTGCGAAATACCCCCCACCTGACCTCCCCCGTGGACGGGGGAGGAAAGGCTCCCTCCCGCTCGCGGGGAGGACTGGGGTGGGGGCGGCTCACCGGGAGGTTCGCCCTCCAATTCGGCGAAGGCGTAACCCTCTCTGGAGGGCGAGGCTCCTGCCGAGCCGACTTCACAAGGTTGAGGAGTCTTTACGGCTGAAGCTGTTCCCCTGCAGACGAAGCCAGGGTTTGGTTTGGAGGGGTAAACCCGTGTCCAGCATCTTCTTTTCCGCACGGGGAGGGAGGCGGGCGGTGCTCAGAGGTCGGGAGAGTGGTTGAACATCCTCAAAAAATACTCCTCTACACCCCGCAAAAATGATTGACTCGTCGAAAACCTTGTGATATGCTAAACATCAAGACCAATGGTCGAAACTTGTAACTTCACGAATCCAGAAACGAGGAGACAAGGATGAAGAGCGTCATCACTTCACGAATCTGGATGGCTTTGCTGGCGCTGACGCAATGCGCCTTTCCGGCTTTTGCGCAGTGGACGCAGTCCGGGAGCAACATCTACTACACTGCCGGAAGGGTTGGGATAGGCACCAGCAGCCCCGCCTATCTGCTACACGTGGAGACCTCACTGAGTTCTCGCGCCATCTTCGGCAAGCAGAGTGCGTCCAGCGGTGCAGCGTATGGCGGATGGTTTGAGAGTGCCAGCACTTCTGGCATGGGTGTGTTCGGTCTTGCGAGCGCAAGCACCGGTTACACGTATGGGGTGTATGGCAGGAGCCTGAGCACTTCCGGCAAGGGTATCATGGGTCACGCTGCGGCTACCAGCGGCGTCACCTACGGCATGTATGGGTTGAGCGATAGCACTTCTGGCATGGGTGTGTATGGCTGGGCGACCGCCTCCAGCGGCAACACCATTGGTACCGTTGGTCGGAGTGCGAGCACATCGGGCATTGGTGTAAAGGGTTTTGTCACCGCCACCTCTGGTACGAACTATGGTGGCTGGTTTGAAAGTGCCAGCACTTCGGGCACAGGTGTGTATGGCTTGGCAACTGCCACCAGCGGCGACACCATAGGCGTCTATGGGCGAAGCGAAAGCACCTCGGGCAAAGGCGTGGCCGGCTTGGCAGCCGCCACCAGCGGCTCCACTTACGGCGTGTATGGGCAAAGCAACAGCACTTCGGGCACAGGCGTGGCCGGCTGGGCAGCCGCCACCAGCGGCATCACCACCGGCGTGTATTGGCGAAGCGACAGCACTTCGGGCACAGGCGTCTTGGGCTATGCCACCGCCACCAGCGGCGAAACCTACGGCGTGTATGGGCGAAGCGACAGCACCTCGGGCTACGGCGGATACTTCGTCGGGCGTGGCTACTTCTCCGGGAATGTCGGCATCGGCACAACGAGCCCCGACTACATGCTGGATGTTGCCGGTCGCGCTCGCATTCGGGGCGCAACAGGCTCTGACACCGCTGGCATCTGGTACTCCAACGGCACGGACAACCGCGCGTTTATCGGGCTGTACGACAATAATAGGGTCGGAATATGGGGGCAAGCTGGCGCAGGCTGGCACATGACGACGAATGTTGCCAATGGCAGTGTGTTCATTGGTCCTGCCAGCCTCAATGTCGAGACCGCCAAACTGAATGTGGCTACGGACAGCTCTTCCACCAACGCCACGCTACGCCTGCACGAAGCCGCCAACGATTTCGCACGCCTTGAGTTCACCAACACCAACACTGCCCGCAAGTGGCATATCGCAGGGCTGATCGGCTCCACCGTTGATGCCGACCGTCTCAACTTCTGGAACAGCCAGACGGGCGACATTATGAGCATCAGTGGTGACGGCAAGGTGGGCATCGGCACAATCAGCCCAGAGCATCCCCTGCACGTGCAGACCGGTACGGGTAATCGGGCGATCTATGGGCTTCACACCGCTACCAGCGGCGTCGCCAGAGGCGTGTATGGGCGAAGCGACAGCACGGATGGCATAGGCGTCTATGGCGAAGCAAGCGCCACCAGCGGCGAAACCTACGGCGTGTATGGGGTGAGCAACAGCGCAACTGGACGGGGCGTGTATGGCTTGGCGGCCGCCTGGGACGGCACCGCCATCGGCGTGATTGGGCGAAGCGACAGCAGCAACGGATACGGCGTGTTCGGCTGGGGAAACAACGCCTTCACCTCCAGCTTCCCCTACGGCGTGTTCGGGCAAGTCGCCGGCCAAGGCTATGCGGTCTACGCCCGTGGAAGACTCGCTGCCTCTGGCACTAAATCGTTCCAGATAGACCACCCGCTCAGCCCTGAAAACGCCTACCTCAACCACTTCTGCACCGAAGGTCCCGAACCCTACAACGCCTATAGCGGAAATGTGGTCACCGACGCGCAAGGCTACGCAGTAGTGCAACTGCCCGACTACTTCGAGAGCATCAACCGCGACTTTCGCTATCAACTCACGGTGATCGACAGCAGCGACGACTTCGTGCTGGCGAAGGTGGTGCGTGAGATACAAAATAATCGCTTTGTCATCCGCACCAGCAAGCCGTATGTCAAGGTCTCGTGGCGAGTAGAAGCCGTCCGCAATGACCGCTGGGTGCAGGAGTACGGCTACCAGACCGAACAGCCCAAGCCCGCTGAGCATCGGGGCAAGTACCTGCATCCTGAGCTGTACGGTCAGCCGAAGGAGATGGGCATCCACTACCGCCCCGAACTGGAGCGCGAGGTTGCGCCTGCCGAACCGGTGAGGCGGTGAGACCTAACCCCCTGACCCCCTTCCCTTCAAGGGAAGGGGGCGATCGAATCGAGGCTCCCCTCTCCTCGCAGGAGAGGGGACGGGGGTGAGGTTTAGTAACCTGTCCCCCCAACCCCCCTTCCCTACGAAGGAAGGGAGGATGGAGAGAGGCTCCCCTCTCCTCGCAGGAGAGGGGACGGGGGTGAGGTTGAACGAGAATGTGACGCTGTTTGACTTCGGTGCGCCGGTGAGCAGCTTCGGCGCGATAGGCGATGAGTGACGGTCGTGTCCCTACAGCTTCGGCTTCGTATCCGAGATGGTGACCTCTTTCATGATGTCGTATTGCTGGATTTTGCGCACCACATCCATGCCCTGAATCACCTTACCGAACACCGCGTAGTCGCCGTCCAGCTGATGTTGCGGACCAAGGCAGATGTAGAACTGACTGCCCGCACTGTTCTTATCATCACCCTTGCGGGCCATCGCCACCGCGCCGTCCTCGTGTTTCAGCCCAGTTTCCTCAAAGGGGATGGTGTAACCGGGGCCGCCGGTTCCGTCGCCGTTGGGGTCGCCGCCCTGCACCACGAAATCGGGCACCACGCGGTGGAAGGTCAAACCGTTATAAAAGCCCTCCTTCGCCAGCTTGATGAAGTTGCCTGCGGTTTTGGGGGCTTTCTCCAGATTGAGCTCGATGACAAATTTGCCCTTGCCCTCCACGTCCACGACGGCGTAAGCAACCTTGCCCGGCGCGGGCGAGACCGCCGTCTCAGCGGGTTTTTCCGGCGCCGAAGCACCTTCGGCAGCATGTTTGGGTTCCTCTTTCTTGCCGCAGCCAATTGTGGAGAGTATCACGCTTGCCGCCAGAAGGCAGGTAAGAGTGAGTGTTACTTGCTTCATCGTTTTGTCCTCCTTTACTCCGGCTCCAGTGCTTCTCGTTCACCCATCGTCAGCGACTGTCCGTCGTGCAGAGCGTACGGGAACTTCGCGTAGCTGGCGGAGACGCCGAAACTGCCGTCTGCGCGCACCGCCAGCACCGCCGCGTGGGGTGGAGTGCCGCTGGAGTCGGTGCGTTTGCGCATCAGGTAGCGAATCGCCTCGTCGCATGCCTCCTGCGCGCTCATGCCACGCTCCATCAGGAAAACCACACGACTGCATAGCGCCACACGACTGATCTCGTCGCCGTTGCCGGTAGCGACCGCCGCGCCTACCTCTTCGTCGGCGTACAACCCCGCTCCTACGATCGGGCTATCTCCCACCCGTCCCGGATACTTCCATTTGAGACCCGACGTGGAGCAACCGACCACGATAGTGTCGGGCGTCCAGATGATCATGCCTACGGTATCGTGGCTGTCTTCCACATCGGCGGGGGGAGCCTGCGTTTCGCGCCATTGCAACCACTGCTCGGAGGCTTCGGGCGAAAGCGTCTCTTCCTCTTCAAAGCCCTGTTCGCGGGCGAACTCCGCCGCGCCTTCGCCGACCAGCAACGCATGGGGCAATACCTCCATCACACGCCGTGCCACCGAGATGGGGCGACGGAACCCACGAAGGGCGGCTACAGCCCCGGAGCGATGCCCGCGCGCGTCCATGATGGCGGCATCCAGCTCCACGTAACCGGCGCGGTTTGGCAGTCCCCCATAGCCGACAGATTGCACGCTTTCATCCATTTCTACCGCATTGATGCCTGTTTCGAGAGCGTCCAGTGCAGATGCCCCCAGCTCCAGCATGTTGAACGCGCGTTCTACTGCCAGTCTGCCGAAGTTCCACGTGGCGGTCAATAATATCCTGTTCATACCCGCTCTGCCTCACGTTCCGTCAACGCTTGCACTACACGCTCCACCAGTCGAGTGGTAGATCGCCCCTGCACCAGAGTGACCGTGATCACCTGCCCACCATACGAGCGTACTGCGGGCGCTTCCACGATGGTATCGGGCTTGTAGTCGCCTCCCTTCACATAAATCTCGGGGCGCAGCAGGCGAATCACCTCATCGGCGGTCAACTCCTCGTAGATGGTGACGTAGTCCACGCTTTCCAGCGCTGCCAGCATCTCGGCTCGCTCGTCCTGCGTCACGAACGGACGGGGAGCGCCCTTCAGCTGGCGTACCGACTCGTCGCTGTTAATCGCCACTACCAGATAGTCGCCCAGCTCGCGCGCCTCCTGCAGGTAGCGGATATGCCCCACGTGCAGGATGTCGAAACAGCCGTTGGTAAACACACACCGCTCTCCTCGCTCACGTCGCTGCTGCACGATGCGCGCGAGTTCCTGTTGTGGCTTGATTTTATCATCCGTCCTTCTTGGCACCTAAATCTCCTCCAGATACATCTCGGTTCTCTGCGTGATACGTTCCAGCCATCCGCCCGACGGGTCCACCAGCGGTATCCACCAGAAGGTCGGGCGGTGGTCGGTGTGCGTTAGCCCTTCGGAGACCAGAATCGCCTGACGCACCAGCTCCATCTTGCGCAGTTCCGCCTGACGTTCTATCTCCGCTGCACGCTGGCGAGCGCGCTGGTTTTGCTCTCCGCGTTCCAGTGCCTGGCGTTGCGGTTTGAGGCGGGCGACCTCCGCCCGCGCTTCGGCAATCCACTCTCGCCGTTGCTGTAGCTCGCGGTCAAAGCTCTTGCGAGCCTCTTCGTACTGCCGAATCTCATCCTGAATGCGCTCCACTTCGACGCCGGAAGTCACCCCCCGCTGCGCCAGCTCCCACAGCTGCTCTTTCAAGGGCTTGATGGTCTGCCGATAGTTTTCGCCTTTTGCCATCTCAATCCTCTGGTACTCCTGTTTCCACTGCTCTATTTGCGCGTAGAGAGCGTGGATGCGCTGGTGGATTTGCTCCGCCTGCCGACGCAGTTCGCGCAGGATGGCGATATGTGTGTCGTACTCCTCGCGCAGGAGGTGCCAGCCCTCGCCTTCTCGTTGTGCCAGAAACTCCAGCACCTCGCGCGGGCTGGTGAGCTGGCGGATGGTTTCCAGCAGCGCCTTTTGTTCGGCAACCACCTCCCGCCAGCGAGCGGAGAACTCGGATGTGCATATCTCGCGCTTTCCGAAGGCAGTCGCCAGATGGTCTGGCAGGGCGATGGTTTCGCAGTCGGTGCTGCCCAGCGTATCCCAGGTGGGGTAGACCAGGCGCAGGATGGGGTGCACGCTCCATTCGACGCCATGCTCGCGAAGATACTGATTCATCTTGCGGGTACGCCACACGTAAGGTGAGCCACCCTCGTTCATCACGAACAGGAACTCTCGCGCCAGCATCGACACCAGCGCCACTGCCTTGCCCACCAGCGTGGCTCCTGAACTGAGGTGCTTTTGCACCACCTGCGCCAGATCCGCCACCGAGTGTACCGGTCGCTCCAGCGGGATGGTCACAGGCTCTTCCGTTTCCACCCTCAGCCAGCGGTCGGTGATGCACAGTGTGCCGCGCCCCCGTTTGGGGATAACAAGGTCAAACGGGATCGCCCCCTCGCCGAATCGGTCCAGCGTATAGATTTCGGAGTCTTCTACCGCCTGGTTGTAGGCGGCTTCGGCAATGGGGCGGGTTTCCGGGTTCAGGAAGATGTTCACCAGCTGGAAGCGTGGCAGGTTAGCGGTTTCGGGGGTAAGCTTCAACAGGTTTGCCGAACAGCAGGTGCTGATATTCTCGGTCGGTGCGCCCATCATGGCGAAGAAGCGGGGGAACAGCCACTGGTACAGCGCGCTCAAACACTGGTCCGGATACTGCTTGGCGAAATCGCTTACCCATCCCAGTATTCTGTCCGCTACTGCCGAGCGCGCTTCCTGACGCTTATGCGCCGGCAGCAGGTTCAGACTCTCCTCGAAGCCCCACTGTAACAGCTCCATCAGGGGCTCCAGCACGTGTTGCAGGCATACCTCATGTACAATCACCGAGTGGAGCTCGGTATGTACTAATCCGCGCCAGCCCCACGCCTCGGTCATGCGGTCGATGAAACGTTGCTCGCCGTCGGGGTGCCACTTTGCCACCTTATCGAACGCCACGCCAGCGTTCACGTAACGCTGGCGGGTAGGGATGGTCTCGCTGCCGAACAGACAGGAGAGCTCGCCCGCGGCGGACCACAGGTCGCGCGTGGTGCCGTCGTTGTGCGGTAGCGCCACGATTTTGCGCTCGGTCTGGACAGGGCGCGAGAGCTTGGCGAAATAGTCGGTGCAGTGCACACACAGCAAGAGTGAGAAACGGACGCCCGCCTCGTGCGCCAGACGGTTCAGCACCGCTTTCATCGGCTCGTCCCAGAAAACGGTCTGCCCCAGAGCGAGGAGGGTGGTATGGGGATAACGTTCCTGCAGTTCAGATAGCACTTTCGGAACGGATGGATGCATACTCATTGGTCAAAATCTCCTGCAAGGTCGTGCGTTCTCCGTCGGTGACAGCAACGGTGTCTTGATTATAGCCTATTCGCAGAGGCGCAAGCAAGGGGGGATTCAGCTCTCGGTGTCCGGTTCTACTCTCACTGCCCCCGCAAGGTGGTGGTCTATAGCGATTTGCGTGAATCCGATTTGCAACACGTAGGCGGGGAACCGCTGCACCACTTTCACACGCGCGCCCGGCACTACGCCGAGCGCCAGCAGCTTCTGCGCCACCATGTGGTCGTGCAGGCGCAGCTCACGCACGATACCTGCCTCTCCCACATACAATGCGGTCAGCGGTAAAGTGCCCTCAACCGGCTCTTCGGGTTGTCCACGATGGCGACGCCGTTTGCGCACAGATGACTACCTCTCGCGTGTCGCTGCTTCGATGGCACGTCGCGCCCGCCACCGGCGTAACCACTGCACGACAGCAGGCTCCTGAGGCTGTTCGTAGCCACAACGCGGACATTTGGTCAGGTGGCATCCGCCGAACAGCCCGCACCCCTGACACACGAGGGCGGCTTCGTCTTGCTCATATGTGTAACCGCAGAAGGCGCATTTCATAGTTGTACTCCCAGTAACTGCAGTATCAGACTCATCACCGTTCCCACTGTGATAGCGAAGGGAAAGATGATGGCGGAAATCGCCAGAGCGGTTTTCAAGCCCCGCTCTTTTTTCATCATCAGAAACTGCGCGATGCAGGGCAGGAACAGCGTCAACGTGACGGCGGTGACCAGCAGCTGTCGTCCGTCCAGCACGCCATGCTCCTGCAGGCGATATAGCCCGGCTGCACCGTAGTCACGTCGGAAGAAGCCGAACAGGAAGGCAGACGCCGCCTCGTCGGGCAAGCCCATTAAACGCACCACCGGAGTGAGTGCACGCAGAGCAAGGTCAAAAAGCCCGGTCATCTGCCCTACCCAGATCATTGCGCTGGCGAGGATGAAAAGCGGAAATACCTCGCGGAAGTACCAGTGCATTCGGGCATAGGTCTTGGTCAGCACGTTGGACAGTATCGGCATGCGCATGGGCGGAATTTCGATGTGGAAGGTGGCGGGTGTTCCGGGCAACACCTTTGCGGTGAGCCAGCCGATGAACAGGAAAACGCCCACCAGCGTGGTCGCCCATATCAACAACGCGCCCGGATGCGACGCCAGCAGCGCCATAATCACGCCCAGCTGCGCCGAGCAGGGGATAGCCAGCGCAAGCAGGAAAGTGGCGATGAGCCGCTCACGAGGCGTTTCCAGAATGCGCGTGACCATCGTTGCCATCGTGTCGCAGCCGAAGCCCAGCACCATCGGGATGACCGCTCGCCCGTTCAGCCCTATCTTCTTGAACAGGCGGTCAATCAGCATCGCCAGGCTGGGGAAGTAACCGCTGTCCTCCAGAATGGAGAACATTAAGAAGAACGTGCCCACAATCGGAAGGATAAGCGCCACCGCGTAGGTGATTCCCAGCGTGAAGATGCCGTACTCGCCGATGAGCAGTTCCTGAACAGGCGCGAAGGGGATGATTACCTTTACCCAGTGCGTGATGAACGGGTTGATGACCTCGCCGAAGAGCCTGTTTTCGAGCAAATCCACCAGAGTGCCCCCACCGAACACGCCCACGAACTGGTACAGTCCGTAGTAGAGCACCAGCAGCAGGATAGGGATGCCCGTCAGAGGTTGCATACACACTCTGCCTATCCACTCGGCAAGCCCGCTGCCTGTTTTGAGGGGATAGCGCACCACTTCCTGGGCGATGGCTTGTGCCTGCTTCTGGCGGTGGGCGAGGATAACCATGCTGAGCGGTTCACGATAGTGCTCCTGTGCCTTGCGGATATGCTCAGCGATGGCGGCAAAACGCTCTTCCCCCTCGCGTCGGCGTACCATGCCCTCTATCTCCTCATCGTGCTGCAGGAGTAGCAGAGCCACAGCGCGCCGGCTGAGGGTATACTCCTCGCTCAGCAAAGCCTCTATCGCCTCAACCGCCTCTTCAATCGGCGGGGGGTAGGTTGCGACTTTGTCTACCGGAAAGGTATTCACTGACAATGTTTTTTAACTCCTCAACGCCTCGTCCTGAAATGAGAGAGGCAGGTATGACAGGAATGCCCAATCGCTTCGCCAGAGCGTGGTGGTCGATGTGCAGATGCAGTCGCTCCGCTTCGTCCATCATGTTCAACAGCAAGATAACCGGTAGATTGGCTTCCAGCAATTGCAGAGTAAGCGACAGCATCCGGTTCAGGTTCTTGGCGTCCACCACGTGGATGACCACATTGGGCTGTTCCCGCAGGAGCAACGCACGCGCTACGCGCTCCTCTTCGGTAATCGGAGAAAGGGAATACATGCCGGGTGTATCGATGACCTCACAGGTAATCCCGCCAATCCGCGCCTGTCCCCGTGCCACCTCCACCGTTGTGCCGGGGTAATTGGACACCACCACATACCTGCCCGTCAAACGGTTGAACAGTACGCTCTTGCCCACGTTGGGGTTTCCCACCAACACCACGCGGGCATGCGCGGTCTGTGCGCGTGCGTCATCAGAAGGCGTGTGGCTCATGCCAGCTCCTTTACCCATACATAGCGTGCCACTTCCGGTCCGATGGTATGAGGCGTGCCGTCCACGTTAATCTGAATCAAGCCGTCGAACGGCGTCCGGCAAACGACCTCTACCTGTGCACCCGGCACCAGCTGTAGCTCTTCGATATATTCCAGAAAAGCACGTCGCTCGTCAGTGATTTTTATCACCAGTAAGTCCGTACCCGCCT
>BEHS01000046.1 GCA_002898895.1 bacterium HR16
AGAGCGGCGTTGGGGTCGGTCTGTGCCTGCTGCAAGGCGAGGTACACTTTCGTCATGTACGCGATGGTGGATGCCAGCATCTTGCGATAAGCTTCGTGCAGGGGCTGGCACGCAGGTGGCGGCTGCTTTGCCTCAAAGAGCTGGCTGAGTTGCGCCCACTTCTGCGAATAGTCCTGCGGAGCCTGCTGCACCGCGCTCATACGTCGCTGGATTTCCTCCTCCTCAATAGTCGCCCGCATCGCCACCGCATTGACGAAAGCGTTGAACGCCGGGGTCAGGTCGCGCTGCATCGCCTGACGCTGCGTTTCCACTCTCTGCAAATGCTTCAGGTAGTCGATAATGTCGTCAGGCGCGCGCTTTGGCGTCTCCTGCGGCGGCGGTTGCGCCTCGCCTTCCGCCCGCAACAGGCTCGTATCAGGAAGCTGCGGAGCAGGTGCGAGCAGAACGTTGCCACCGGGCGGCGCACTCGCCTCGCGATGGGTAATCGGGAAGAGATGCCGTCCCAATAAGATGCCTGCCAGCAGAATCACCAGCACTCCTGCCCCGATGAGAGCCACTTTCTGATTCATCGTGCTTCACCGTCCTTCCGCCTATGCAGACGCAACGAATCTGTCAAAAGTTCCACCTGTCTTAGTATAGCACCGCCCCACGCCGAATGCAATGCCTGTGTAGCAGCTGGAGGGGCACACGGATAGGTACGGATGAGACGGATGTGTTCATCCGTGGGCTATTTCCGCCTGTTCTCTAGCGGTGGTGCGCGTCGTCAACCACACACCGCTCAGCACCATCGCCGAGCCAACAGCGGTGTACACGCCGAACGGCTCCTTCAGCCACAGCACGCCCATCAGCGCACCAAACACCGGCTGCACAAAGATAAACACGCCCATGTTGCCCACATGGTGCCTCTCCATCAGCACAAACCACACCGCATAGCAGAACGCGCTGTTCACCACGCCCAGATAGAGCACCGCACCCAGTGCAGATGGAGCCGGCACAACCGGCGTACTTGCCCAGAACAGGTATGCCGGTATCGCCAGCGCAATCGTCGCGCCCACGCTCTCCCAGAACAACACCACGATACCGCTATGTCGGCGGGTCAATCCACGTGAGAGCACCGTGCCTGTGCCCTCAACCAGCACCGACGCCGCCACCAGCAGGTTGCCTATCAATGTGCCGCTATCGTTTAGCGGAGGTATCCACCCTCGATTGATGAGCAAATACGCGCCCACGAACCCCAGTACCATCCCCCACGCCGCCTGCCTCGTCATCCCTTCGCGCAACAGCAAGAGGGACATCACCGCCATCACCAGAGGTTCTCCCGCCAGCAGCAGGGTGGCATCCACCGCGGTGGTGTACCTCAGCCCAACAAATACCAGAATATGCACCAGCCCCAGAGCCATCGCGCCCAGCGCAAGCGCGCGCAGCAGGTCAGAGCGAGGCAGTCTCAGCGGTACTCGCAGCACAAATCGGGCAAACAGGGGCAACAGGAGCATGGCGACCGCCCACCGTGCCCACGCCAGCGTCACCGACGGAACCCCACCGTTGATGGCGAACTTCGCCATCGGATACGCCGCCGCCCACAACACGTTGATGAAGAACAGCAACGCGGCGTCAAGCACGGCTCGGCTCCACAAAAGGCAACGGAACGACCTGCGCTTCTATCGGGGATGATTCGTGCTGAACCACAACCCCTGTGCCGGACGCGGTGTATTCGTTGCGCAGATAGCCCAGAGCAATCACCGCATCCAGCGAAGGAGAACGCACCGCGCTGGTCACCCAGCCCGCATCTCGACGGTCACCTGCACTGATGAGCGCGCCGTACGGCGGTAACACCTCTGCCAACAGGCGCAGTCCAACGAGCGAGCGGTTCGTGTGCCCGCGCGAGAAAATCCGGTGTATTACCTCTTGTCCGGTGTAACAGCCTTTGGTGAAGCTGATGGCACGCTCGCCCAGCCCTGCCTCCAGAGGAATGGTGCTTTCGTCCATATCCACTCCAAACAGCGGAATGCCCGCCTCCACCCGGCGCGCGTTGAACGCTTCAATGCCTGCCGGTTGCACGCCTGCATCCAGCAGTGCCTGCCGGAGTTCGGATGCGCTTTCCGCAGGAGCCAGAAGGTCGTAACCCTGCTCACCGCATCGGTCGGTGCGTACCACGTGCAGCAAGTGCCCCTGCCACGTAATCTCCTTGCTATACCAGAGAGGCAATGCCCCCGCCACCCCAAACGGTTCCAGCCGACTGGCGGAGAGCGGTCCGGCAACGTGTAACAAAACATGGCTTTCGGTTATGTCCTCTATCTCCACGTCCTCCATAATGACGAAATGCTCCAGTCGTTCCTGCACAGTGCGGCGCGTCTGGGGCGGGGTCAGCACAAAGATAGCGTCACCCGTGGAGAACAACACCATGTCCGAAAGCATCTGTCCGGTGGGTTTCAACAGGCAGGAGTATGCGCCACACCCCGCTTCCTGCAAAGGCATAATGTCCTGGCTGAGCTGCCCCTGCAGGTAGGCAATGCGGTCGCCGCCGGTGATGCGTAGCTTGCCGAGCGTGCTCATGTCGAACACCACAGCGCCTCTGCGCAGGGCGGTATACTCCGCGCGGGCGTCGCCGTACGAAGCGGGCGTGTTACTGCCGAACCAATCGGACAAGGAGGCTGGCTTTTGCATCGGACGTCTCCTCAAGAAAATTGCCCCGTCGAGGCGGGGCAACATAAGTACTATATCCCTGAATCGGATGGTTAACAGATGGTGCCGGAGGGGGGACTCGAACCCCCACGCCTGTTCGGCACCCGCTTTTGAGGCGGGCGCGTCTACCATTCCGCCACTCCGGCCGGATAACACCAGATAGAGTATAAACCAGCGAGGGGGAAAATGTCAAGGGAACAGGGATGCTCGCTCAGCACCCCATCGTGCGAGAGGAAGCGAATGATATGGAGGGATTACCCCCTCCTCCGGACGACAAAATTTTCAAACGATGTCTTTTCCCGGACTTTTTATCACTCGGCGCCTGCTCCACACCAGAAAGCTCTCGCCATCGTAAACACCAGTGACGACGAAGCGTATCTCTCCCGAACTGTGCAGCAAGGGGAGAATACTGGAAATCGTCGCCTCCTCCTTTATTCCAGGCATTGTCACCAGCAACAACAGCGCAGGGGGGTATGCCAGGTCGACATGACGAATAACCTCCTCTACCCGACTAAGAGACGCACCGTCTCGGGCATAGTAGTAGAGTCCCCCATCGTGAACAACATGGATGGAGGAACTAATTTGCTCGACACATGGATCTGTCGGACGGCATAGTAACTCTTCAGCCAGAATGATTGCAGGAGCATTACGGTGCAGCTGCTTGAGGAGGTAGCGCGCGAGCACCTTGACGGGTACCATACTGAACTCAATACTCCCGTCAGACCTGATACTACCTTCAACTACCCCACCTCGTTCCAGTTCTCGAACACGCTCATCAGCGACTCCGTGCGGAGCATAGACGAAAGCTTTGCCCTCCTGTAGATCGCATCGGTTTAACAGCACTTTTATGTAATCGCTGGCTACAGCTATGCGACGCTTGATGTAACTGAACGCCCAGTCTCCTACCGGTACTGCTCGTAGCACGCTTGTCTTTCCCATCTCAATCCTTAACTCTATCAAGCTTGATTGTTTGGATGCAGGTAAGGCGGTTTTACGCATCCATCATGCCGCACCCCACGATTGATGAACTTTAAAAAATCGTTGCATCTATCCGATGACTACCACCTGCTCCTCCCCCTGGGCGGGTAAGACTATACTGGGCACGGGTTTGCAGCTAAAGCCTCACCCCTTCAAACCAAACCCTGCCTTCGCAGGGTTACACAGCCAGCGCAGGCTGGCTTCGTCTGAAAAGGAACGGCTTCAGCCGTAAAGGCTCCTCAATCTGGTGAAGTCGGCTCGGCAGGAGCCTCGCCCTCCCCAAGAAGGAACCTTGCCAGACCGGCAGTACAACTATTTGTTCAAAGTTCATCAACGGTGTGCAGACTACACAATGGTGATATATAAACACACCGCGATAGAAACTCTCCTCGCTGTGCGAGAGCTACAGCACGAGACCCACAATTATCAGGATGAGACCAAGTGCTATTAGCACCACCCCGCTTTTGCGGACATACGAATAGTTCAAACTATCTTGTACTGTTCGCGCCATGAAGTGGTCAAGTCTCGGTAGAATCGCCCGCCATACAACAAACAACATAGCGGCAACCGCAATGTAGGCAACAGCGGGTAGACGTCCCTTGCTTACTTCCCACATAATACTCGCAACAGCCGCTAACACCCACGCAAGCGCCAAACAAGACAACAGACGCTCGTGGCGGGGTATTTCAGACAACCATTCCAAGGAACGGTACCCGAATGTTTCTCGGTATGCGGACTCGCTGCCCAAAAGGGCGTCTAATCCTCCCACTATTAGTACTACACCACCGAAGATACAGTGGGCTTTCATATCGCATCACCCTAAAACACCCATCCAAAGACAGCACTGCCACCGGGGCTGCCTATACCAACCTTCTTAAACACCCTCCGCGCGGGCTCCTTCCGTTTTGGAAGCCGGGAGGATGTACATTCCGTATCCGACGAAGGCACCTGGTGTAATGTAGTCCCATAAGCTGTGGAGACTCCAGCTCAGGCGTGGCGGCTAACCAAGGCCCACATTGAAGTAAGGGTGCCAACCCAGCTTACCTCCCGGGCGAGTGTTACCGTATTGGAAGCCTCCCCCAAACGTGAAGGGGACAGGTATATTCCCGATAGGGACAGGGATTGTGAATGCGATGTTGATATCAATGTAAACCATCCCACTCGGATCCCCCCGCATTACTGGCTCATGCTCATAGATACGGGTGCTCACTGAGCACCGCATCGCGCAAGGTGCACCGCCCCACCTGCGGGTCGTAGTAGTGTGCGTCGACATGCAGTAAACCCACATCACCATCGTCACGGTAGCCCAGGCGCACCGTGTTGCCGAAGGCTTCGGTTGTCAACGTGCTGGTCACCGTTTGAGGGCTGCCTACCGTCGCGTGGATGGTGCCTAAACCATAACGCGATATGGTTTCTTGTGGCTATTATACATTCTTGGCAGGTGCCGACACAAGATGCTATGCAATAAACCGGCGGCAATTAGCGGCTTTTTAGCCAGAATTGCTGTATTGCAGAGCACGCACAGGCGCAGGGGAATCGCCCAAAGGGGTGGCGAATGATTACAGGGAAGGAGGAGACGAGTATGGAAGTCGTGGGCATTATTCCGGCGCGGCTGGCGGCGGTTCGCCTGCCGAACAAGCCCCTGCTGGATATCGCGGGCAAACCGATGATATGGTGGGTGTGGCACAACGCGAAACAGGCGAAAACGCTGCGCGAGGTGATGGTCGCCACACCCGACGAAGAGATTGCCGAAGTGGTGCGCGCTTTCGGCGGTATCGCGGTGATGACCTCTCCCAAACACCGCTCCGGTACCGAGCGACTGGCGGAAGCAGCGCAAAACCTTTCCGCAGAGGTCATCGTGAACATCCAGGGCGATGAGCCGCTGATGCCGCCGGAGAACATCGACGCGGTTGCGCGTCCACTCATCGAAGACCCTGCTCTGCCGATGAGCAGCCTGATGTGCCCTGCTACCGAGGAGGAAAAGGACAAGCCAACGGTGGTGAAAGTGGTGGTAGACCGCATGGGCAACGCGCTGTACTTCTCGCGTTCGCGCATCCCTTACCCGCGTGACCCCTCTGCTCCTGCCATTGTCTACAAACATCTGGGAATCTACGCCTACCGGCGCGACTTCCTGCTCCAGTACGCGGCGATGGAACCGACCCCGCTGGAGCAGATGGAGATGCTGGAGCAACTGCGCGTGCTGGAGAACGGCTACCGTATCCGCATGGTGCGCGTAGAGCAAACCTCTATCGGCGTCGATACGGAGGAAGACCTGAACCGGGTGCGTGCCATCATAGCACAGCGTCAGGGGGGATAGCGGATGTTGCCCGTGCTCGTCACCGCTGAAGAGATGCGCCAGATGGACCGTCGAACCATCGAGGAGTTCGGCATCCCCGGCTTATTGCTGATGGAGAACGCGGGCTTGCAGGTGGTGAATCACGCAGAGCAGAGGTTCGGCAGCTGGCGGGGTAAGCGCGCGCTGGTGTTGTGCGGCGGCGGGAACAACGGCGGTGACGGGATGGTGGTAGCACGTCACGCGGTGCAACGCGGCGCAGAGGCGCTGGTGGTGCTGGTTGCCGACCCTGCCAAAGTCACAGGTGACGCCCTGACCAACCTGCGCATCGTGCAGAAACTGGAACTGCCATTACATGTGCTGCGTTCTATCGACGAACTGCGCGACCTCTGGGCAGGCGGATGGGACATCGTGGTGGACGCTCTGCTGGGCATCGGCGTCACCGGCGAGGTGCGTGGGCTCATTGGCGAGGTGATACGCTTCTTTGAGGGATGCGCTGCGCCCGTAGTGGCGGTGGACGTGCCATCCGGAATCGACGCCGATACCGGTGCGGTATGCGGTTGCGCCATGCGCGCGAGGCTCACCGTCACCTTCGGCGCGATGAAAGTGGGGTTGGCGGTCTACCCGGGCGCGGAGTATGCAGGAGAGGTAGTGGTCGCCGACATCGGCATCCCCGCTGCGGTAGTGGAACAGGCAAACGTCCCCCGCCGTCTGATAACGCGGGAACAGGTGCGCGAATGGTTGCCTGCTCGCCCGCCGGACGCGCACAAGGGGCATTTCGGGCATGTGCTGGTGGTGGGCGGTTCGGTGGGGTTGGCGGGCGCGCCGATGATGGCGGCAGAAGCCGCATTGCGCGTGGGCGCAGGGCTATGTTCTGTGGCGGTACCGCAGGGTATCTATGCAGCCGCTGCAAGCACCTTGCGCGAGGCGATGGTGCATCCCCTGCCCGATGCGCCCGAAGGTTGCCTGAGCGCAGAATCCATCGGCGCGATGACGCCGTTGTTGCAGAGGGCGAACGTGCTCGCCATCGGACCGGGCTGGAGCACCCACCCGCCTGCCCGTGAGGGGTTGCGAAAACTGCTGGCTGTCGCGCGGGTTCCCTGCGTCATCGACGCCGACGCGCTCAACTGCATCGCGCTGGAGCCGGACCTCTTGCCCGCCGAACATCCGCCGATGGTGCTCACCCCGCATCCGGGCGAGATGGCGAGGCTGATGAACACCGATACCGCAACGGTGCAGTCGAATCGGCTGGAGATGGCGCGGCAGGCGGCACAGCGTTTCAGAGCGGTTGTTGTACTGAAGGGAGCGCGCACCGTCATCGCCACACCCGAAGGCAGAATCCGGGTAAACCCCACTGGCAACGCGGGGATGGCAACGGGCGGTAGCGGCGACGTGTTGACCGGTGCGGTGGCGGGGCTACTGGCGCAGGGACTGGACGTGGAGCAGAGCGCGGTAGCGGGCGTATATATACATGGACTGGCAGGCGACCTCGCCGCGCAGGAGGTGGGAACAGCAGGCTTAATAGCGGGAGACATCATCCGATGCCTGCCGGAGGCGATAAAAGCGCTGGAGGGCGAGGCTCCTGCCGAGCCGCTGAAGGACAGGAGGACAGAAGCATGAGGCGTATCGCGTGGGTGACGTGTCTGGCGATTATCACAACGATGACCTGGGCGCTGCCCGATAAGGTAACGGTGAACGTGCCCAGCGAAGGCAAATATCTGGTGTGGCTGGAATCGGCAAACGGGCAAACGGTGTTCCTGCCGCCAAATGAGAGCGTGGGCGGTAAGGTGGAGCTGGACATCGCCTCGCTGAAGAAGCGGTTTGCCGACACCGCCGACAAGACTCTGGAAGGCGCACGGGTGGGCGTATACGACACCAAGTACGGCAACCTTGCCCTGGTGACCCTGAAGCCGAACGATACCAGCGTTACCGTCACACCCGACCAGTTCCAGTATGCCATGCGCGTGCAGGTGAGGTTGCAAACGCCGGAGGATAAGCCCATCGCCGCGGCGTTCGTGATGCTCACCGACGCGAACAACACCATCCACACCGCCCTGCTGGAGCCGTCGCAGGGGGGCATCGTCTCGCTGGAGCGGGTGAAGCTGGGTAAGGTAAGCGTTCTGGTGAACTACGGCAACAACCTCACCGCCTCACAGGAGGCGGAGATCAAGGCGGAGCGCGCCGACCCGGTGGTCACCCTTACGATGGTCATCTCCAGCGGTGCGCCTGTGCTGGAGGTTGCGCCCACAGCACCTCAACCCGCTTCACAAACCCAGCCCACGGCGCCGTCCCCCGCGCCTGCGCCTCGCGTTCTCCCCGTATGGAACGCCCTCTTCGGACTGCTGGTGCTGGCGGGATTGATTTACAGCGGTTACCGCATCTGGAAGCGCAAGCAGTTAACCCTGCCCGACGCGCTCAAGAAACTGGGCATCGACGTGGCGCAGGAACCGCCTGCCCCTCCACCGGCGCAACCTTCCCAGAAGCCGGCGGTACAGGTTCCCGAAGGGCACTGTCCCTTCTGCGGTCAGCCGATAGACCCTGTCACGGGCGCGTGTGCCTGCTCGGTAACGTCCGCCGCGCCAACCGCTACGTCAACCGCCACAGCACCTACCGCAATCGCCACCGCACCCCGTCTGGTAGGGGCGCGCGGAGCGTACGGAGGCAGTATCTTTGAGATAACCGGCGCGGAGGCGAGCATCGGGCGCGAGGTGGGGAACACGATCCAGCTCGACCGCGATAACACCGTCAGCCGCCGACATGCCCGTCTGCTGAAGCAGGGCGATAGCTGGGTGATTCGCGACGAAGGCTCTTCGAACGGCACCTGGGTAAACGGTGTGCGTATCACCGAGCAACCCCTGCGCCCGGGCGACGAGATACAAATCGGCGCAACCTTCTTCCGATGGGAAGTGTAAGCGATGCTTGGCAGATTGCTGCTGGGTCTGGTGCTGGGTGGTGCGGGAGGAGTGGTGGCTTTCCTGATACAGGAGCCGCTGATAGACCACCAGAAGGCACTTTTTGACCCCGCAGCCGCCGTGCAACAAACCGTCTGGTTGTCCATCATCCTGGGCGCGTGCTACGGTTTTTCGCTGGGCATGGTGGATAGCCTCACCCGTGGGTTGCCCGGTCAGGCACTGCGCAAAGGGGCTGTTGCTGTGCTTATCGGGCTACCCGGCGCGACTATTGCGCTCTTCATGGGCAACTTCGTGTACGGGACACTGAGCAGCCTGCTGGGAAACCAGATGGGCACAGGCGCGCCCCCTACACCGCTGGGTTTCCTCACCGACATCCTTCCTCGCACGATAGGCTGGACGCTGCTTGGCACGGGTATTGGCGCCGCCGTCGGCGCGGTGACAGGCTCTGCCAAACGCTGGTGGCATAGCGTAATCGGTGGGATGATCGGCGGCGCGTTAGGCGGTATCGCTTTCGAGATTTTCACCATTATCTTTGCGCCTCTGTATCTTGCCATGTCCGGCGGTGAGCGGGTTGAGGTCGGCGCGCCGGGCAGAGCGGTAGGCTTCCCCGTGCTGGGAGCGAGCATCGGCTTCTTCATCGCGCTGGTGCAGGAGGCGTTAAAGGCGGCATGGGTGCGCGTCATTCTGGGGCGCAACGAGGGCAAGGAGTACCCGGTAGACAAACCCGTGTGCATTATCGGACGGGACGAGTACGCCGATATTCCCCTCTTCGGCGACATGCACATCGCCCCACAACACGCCCGAATCGTCAGACAGCAGAACCGCCACCTGCTGGAAGACCTCGGCTCGCCTGCAGGTACTCTGTTGAACGGGCAACCCGTGCAACAGGCATGGTTGAAAGACGGCGACCTCATCCAGATTGGCTCTATGCGCCTGCAGTTCTTCGAGAAAGCCACACGTTCGCTGGTGCGTGAGGCGATGGAGCGGATAGAGCAACCCTCCTCGCGCCCTCCCCTGCCGGACTACCTGTGCCCCTATTGTGGCGAGCGCAAAGACCCCGTGACTGGACAGTGCGCGTGCAGTGTGTTGCCCGGAGCATCTGCGCCGGCGGCGATTGCGTCGGGAGCGCCCTCTACCGCACTGCCTTCATCTACCGGAATAGCGGTGCAACCTGTGACAGGAACTGTTCCCACCCGACTGGTTGTGCTCAGCGGTGCGAAAGCGGGCGCGGTTTTCCTCCTGCAAGGAGACGTGCTCACCATCGGCAGAGAGCCCGGGCGCGATGTGCAGATAGACTTTGACCCCACCGTCAGTCGTCGCCACGCACGCTTGAAGAGACAGGACGGGCAGTGGGTACTGATAGACGAAGGCTCGCGCAACGGCAGTTTTGTGAACGGTCAACCCGTACAGCAGAGAGCGATTCAGGTGGGAGATGTGCTGCGCTTCGGCAACACGGAGATGAGGGTAGAATAGGGTACAATCATGGTAAAGACCACCTGGAAATAAGCGACTTGCCCGCTCGCGTGCTCATCGCCAGCAAAACGTAACGGCTCAGCGCGGGAGTTTCTTCATAGCAATAGATTGCGTCGGCTAACCAGGCACGAGAGGTAACAAAGCAATGGCAGAGCTTATCTCCGAACTGCAGCGTATCGTGGGCGAGAACGCGGTACTGCACGACCCGTTTGACCTGCTGGTATACGACTGCGACGCCTACACGATGGAGAAGGCGACTCCGCAGGCAGTGGTCTTCCCTACCGAAACCGCGCAGGTACAGCAGGTGGTGCAGCTGTGCAACCGGCTGGGCGTTCCCTTTGTGCCGCGCGGAGCGGGAACAGGACTATCGGGCGGCGCGCTGGCGGTGAAAGGCGGTGTGATTATCTGCACCAGCCGCATGACGCGCATTCTGGAAGTAGACATCCCCAACCGACGCATTACCGCCCAGGCAGGCGCCATCAATCTGGACCTCACAAAGACGGTGAAAGCGCACGGCTACCACTATGCGCCTGACCCGTCCAGTCAGGGCGTCAGCACCATCGGTGGTAATGTGGCGGAGAACGCAGGCGGCCCTCATACACTGAAGTACGGCGTGACCGTCAACCACATCACGGGTCTGGAGGTGGTTCTTCCCGACGGCGAGGTGGCGTGGTTCGGCGGGAAGTGCGAAGAACCGCTGGGATACGACCTGGTGGGCGTGTTCACGGGCAGCGAGGGCACGCTGGGCATACTCACCACCGTTATCGCAAAACTCACCCCCCTGCCCCAGAGCTGGCGCACCCTGCTGGCGGTCTACCCGCGACTGGAAGACGCCTGTCAGGCGGTTTCCGATATTATCGCGGCAGGTATCGTGCCTGCGGCGATGGAGATGATTGACCACACAACTCTGCAGGCGGTAGAGGCGGCGTTCCGCTTTGGCTTCCCACAGGATGCCGACGCGGTGCTGGTGATCGAGCTGGACGGGCTGGAGGCGGGGCTGGACAGGCAGCTGCAGCGCGTGGTGGACATCTGCAACGCCAACCACGCCGAGGAGATTCGCCTCGCCCGCGACGAGGACGAGCGCACCCGCCTGTGGACGGCGCGAAAGAAAGCGGTGGGGTCGCTGGGAAGACTGGCGCCCAGCACCGTCACGCAGGATGCAGTGGTTCCCCGAAGCAAGCTGCCTCAGGTGCTGCGGCGTATCATGGAAATCGGGCAGGAGCACGGCGTGCGCATCGCCAACGTGTTCCATGCGGGTGACGGCAGCCTGCATCCGATAGTGCTCTTTGACGAGCGGGACGCCGAAGAGGTCAGCCGCGTACGAGCCGCGAACGACGCCATCGTCAGGCTGTGCGTGCAGATGGGCGGTAGTATCACCGGCGAGCACGGCGTGGGGGTGGAAAAGGCGCATTACATGCGCTTGCTCTATGGCGACGCCGACTTGAGGGCGATGCAAAGGGTGCATGATGCCTTTGACCCGCAGGGCTTGTGCAACCCCGAGAAGATATTTCCGCGCTCGGCATAAGGTGGCGTTTCCCGCTGGAGGGCGAATCTCCCTTGAGCCGGTTTAGCCCCCACCCAGCCTTCCCCGCGCAGGGAGGGGACCTTTCCTCCCCCGTCCACGGGGAGGTCAGGTAGGGGTACCCCGTACGTCTCGGCGGAAGTCTTGCCCTCCAAAAGGAAGAAATCTGCTTAGCGACGAACCTGAAGTTAGTCTGCCGAAGGAGTGTAGCGAAGATGTCGCTTTCGGGAAACGTGTATTCACGCTGGAAGTTCGGTCCAACGAAGGATGCTTCCTTCTTCCCTATCGCCGTCTGGTTACAGCAGCCACGCAATGCCCCTCGCTTCAAGCAAGCGGGCTTCAACCTCTACGTGGGCTTGTGGCAGGGACCAACAGAGGAGCAGCTCTCTACCCTGCGCGAGGCGAAGATGCCCGTTATCTGCGAGCAGAACGCGGTCGGCTTGAGACACCGCGAAGACCCCATCATCGTCGGCTGGATGCATCAGGACGAACCCGACAACGCCCAGCCAATAACCGACCCTGCTACCGGACGCAAGGGATGGGGTGGACCGGTGCCGCCTGAGAAGGTGGTGGAGTGGTACCGCCAGATAAAGAGCAGAGACCCCGACCGCCCGGTGTTGCTGAACCTCGGACAGGGCGTCGCTAACGACAGCTGGGTAGGACGGGGCACCGGCGCACACCCCGACGACTACTTCACCTACGTCAGAGGAGCGGACATCATCTCGTACGATGTGTACCCCGTAGCGGGGTTGAACTCGGAAGACCTGCTGTGGTACGTCGCGAAGGGACTGGAGCGGCTGCATCTGTGGGCGCGCTGGAACGAATCGACCGACGGCAAGAAAATCATCTGGAACGCGCTGGAGTGTACCCGCATCAGCAACCGCGAGCGCAAGCCGACGCCCCATCATGTGCGGACGGAAGTGTGGATGTCGCTGGTTCATGGCTCACAGGGGATTATCTACTTCGTACACCAGTTCGAGCCGAACTTCGTGGAAGCGGCTTTACTGGAAGACCGCGAGATGCTGGAGGCGGTCACCGCCATCAACCGGCAGATTCATGAGCTCGCGCCAGTGCTGAACAGCCCAACGGTCGTTGACGGCGCAACGGTGCAATCTTCTGATCCGAACGTGCCGGTGCACAGTATGGTCAAGCGGCACAAGGGAGCCACCTACCTGTTTGCGGTGGGAATGCGCAACGCCCCCACCACCGCCGGGTTCACCGTACAGGGACTTCCCGAACGCGCTACCGCCGAGGTGCTGGGCGAAGCAAGGCGTATCCCCGTACGCCGAGGGCGGTTTGCGGACTCGTTTAAGCCCTATGAGGTGCATCTGTATCGGATACGGTGATGCGCGCTGTTAGCCATGTGTAGTCTTCCTACCATTGATGAACTTTGAAAAAACAGTCGCACCTATCCGATGAGCACCGCCTGCCCCTCACCCTGTGCGGGAAAGAGAATGCTGGGCACGGGTTTGCGGCTAAAGCCGCACCCCTTCAAACCAAACCCTGCCTTCGCAGGGTTACACAGCCAGCGCAGGCAGGCTTCGTCTGAAAAGGAACGGCTTCAGCCGTAAAGACCATTCAATCTGGCAAAGTCGGCTCGGCAGGAGCGTCGCCCTCCCCAGGAAGGAACCTTGCCAGACCGGTAGTGCTGGACTTCTGTTAATCTGGATATGAGCGTTCTGGATAAAGCACGCTTCAGCCTATTTTGTCACGCTGAGCGCAAGCGAAGCATCCCGTTCTTCTTGTCATGCTGAACGCAGTGAAGCATCTCGGAGATTCTTCGCTCCGCTCAGAATGACAGGCAAGCAGAGCAGATTCGTCTATATCCAGATAATCATGTGTGTTAAAGTACTATTCCTCCAGCAGTAGAGCCTTCTTCGCCTTACCCGCTGGCAGGGTGAATAGCACCGTTGTACCCTTGCCCAGCTCGCTCTCGATCCAGATGCGCCCCTTCTGGGCTTCCACCGCCAGCTGGCAGAAGGTAAGCCCCAGTCCGGTACTGGCTCCCTCCTTGCGCGCCTCCACCTGCGCATACTTGTCGAATACCTTATCCACCCACTCCGGTGGGATGCCCGGACCCTGGTCGGCCACGCTGAAGGTCACCGTTTCTCCTTCCGAGGCGCGGGTGCGGATGGTAACGGTGGAATCAGGCGGACTGTACTTCAGCGCGTTGCTCAACAGGTTCACCAGCACGCGCGTGGTGATGTCGGGGTCGGCAATGACGGTGCTGACCTGCGGGTCCGCTTCATACACCATTTGCACGCGGTTCTGCGCCGCCCACAGCGCCACCACCGCCAGCGAGTTATTCACCACCTCGTCCACGCTCACCTCTTGCCTCTGTACCGGCATCTTGCGGTGCTCCAGACGCGGAAGGTCGAGCAGGGAGTTAATCAGGGTCAACATACGGTTGCTGGAGATGAGCGCCATGTCCAGCATTTCCTGCTCCGACTCGTCCATCTGGATTGCGCGCATCTGGCGTAAGGTTTGCAGTCCGGTCAGCACATTGGTGAGCGGCGAGCGCAGGTCGTGAATGATAAAATGCATCAGCTCCTCGTGGCGTTTGCGCGTCGCCAGCAAACCCGAAAGCATGTAGGTGACGGTCAGGAAAATGGCGGAGCGCACCGCCAGGTTCCAGTAGGGCACGACGCCTGCGGTGTCATGGGTGGTGCTTAGCACGTCCGCCGCAAACCACGATATTGCGCTGGCGACTGCCAGAATGACACCCGGCTTCTCGCCCGCGAACCAGTCCACCAGAATAATCGGGATGAGGTACAGAATAAGCAGGTCCGGCTCGGTGAAGTAGTCTATTATGGTGATGACAGCTACCAGCACCAGCCCTAAAGCAATCCAGAAGTGTCGGGAACGTTTGCTCAGAAAATCGCGAAGCGTGTGCACATTATGCCTCCGGCTACATGATACCTCGACGAGAGGCTCTTCTGGACGCGGTGTCCAGAGCAGACTGGATTAACATGAACTCACCGATATTATCCATCGTGAGCAACCCCACCAGTTCGCCGCCGCGCACCACCGGCATCGAGTGGCAGGCGCACGCTTGCAGGCGGGGCAGCACATTTTCCAGCATCTCGGCAGCGTCTACCACCTCGAACTCTCTCTGCATCACCTCGCGCACGAAGCGGTCCGTCCCCTGCTGTGCCAGCGCATTGAGCAGGTCATTGCGGGTCAATACCCCTGCGATTCGCCCGCCCTCCACGACCGGAAAGTCCTGCTGCCAGCCGCTGAGGATAAGTTCCACCACTCGCTCCAGAGGGTCATCGGGCGAGATGGTGCGGAAGTCGGTCAACATCGCACGTTGCACCGGTATACCGCCCAGCGCGGATTTGATTTGCACCATGCTGGCTTCCTGTGCCGCACCAATCCATACGAAGAACGCGATGAACAGCAAGAAGGGGTTAAAAAACAGCCCCAGAAAGCCGAACAGGAAGGCTATACCCTGCCCCAGTGAGGCGGCGATGTTGGTCGCCTGCACGTAGTCCATGCGCATCGCCAGCAAGGCTCTCAGCACGCGCCCACCGTCCATCGGAAAAGCAGGTAGCAAGTTGAACGCCGCCAGAAACAGGTTCACTATCATCAGCCTCGTCCATAAAGAACCCTGTACCATATCCGGTTCCATTGGGAACAGCATACTCTTTGCCTGCACGAAAAAGTAGAGCACAAGGAAAATAACCACATTCACCGCAGGACCCGCCAGCGCAACCCACAGCTCCTGCGTCGGTTTGTCCGGCATTCTTTCCAGACGCGCTACACCGCCTATCGGTAACAACGTAATGTCGCGCGTGCGGATACCGTATCGTTTCGCCGCCAGCGCGTGCCCGAACTCATGCAGTAATACACATCCGAACAGCAAGAGGATAAACACTACGCCGCTAACAACCGCCTGCAACGTACCCAGCCGAACCCAGTGCAAGAGGGCAATCCATCCGATAAGCAAGAGGAACGTGGCATGCACATACACCGCAATACCTGCATACTCACCCAATTTCCACGACCATCTCATAAGGATATCACTCCTTTTCCATCCTGTAGCTGTTCTCTCCAGAATCAGTTACGCAAAGCGGTGAGGAGATATAACACCCGAAGCGCAGGTTATTTTTCGAGATGGCACAGGGGAATACCTTTGCCATCCGGCGCTGCCTCACCGGCGGTTGACAATGAGCGGACATCGGCGTATACTGAAGTCCGGCATCACTACGTAAAGCTGAGGCAAAGGTCACAGATGAGAATAGTCATCCTGGGGTGTGGACGTACCGGTGCAGCACTGGCGCGCATTATGGCAGCGGAAGGGCACCGGGTAACACTCATTGAGTGGAACAACGACTCGCTGGAGCGTTTGGGAGGAAAGTTCACCGGTGCGGTCATCACCGGAAACGGGCTGGACGAGGACGTTCTGAAAAAAGCGGGCATCGAACAGGCGGATATGTTCGTCGCCCTTACCGAAGGCGACAACCGCAACCTGATGGCAGCTCAAATCGCCAAGGACCGGTTTCGCGTGCCAAAGGTGATCGCCAAAGTGAATGACCCCATTCGGGCAGAAGCCTATCGGGAGCGGGGCATTTACACGATATGTTACAGCCTTATCGGCTCGGCGATGATTCGCGACCTCGCCTATGACCGCCCGCTGGGTTCGGTAGAAGAGTACAACGTCGTTCCCCCGGAACTGAAGGACTGAGTGAGGTAGCTGCGCGATGTACATCATCATAGTCGGTGCAGGTAACGTCGGTTACTATCTGGCGAAGACGCTGTTGAACGCCGGGCATGAGGTGCTGTTGATCGAGCGCGATAAGCGGCGCTGTGACCTGCTGCGCGATGAGTTTGGTGAGTCGGTCATGCGCGGGCGTGGCGACGAAATCCGCACCATGCGCGAGGCGGGGGCGGACAGTGCGGACATCGTGGTCGCCTGTACCGGCGACGACGAGGACAACCTGATTATCAGCCAGATTGCGAAGTGGTATTTCAACGTTCCTCGCACGGTAGCGCGTATTAACGACCCGCGCAACGAGAGCATCTTCCAGCAGCTGGGCATCGACGCTACCGTCAGCAGCACGAACATCATCTATCATCTGATTGAGCAGGAGATCGAGGCGGGTGAAGTAATCCCGCTTGCCGCATTGAAGCGAGGCAACATCGAGATTGTGGACGTCGAGCTCAGCACGCGCTCCCCTGTGGTGGGCAAGCGTGTTCAAGACCTCCCTCTCCCGCCGGATGCGCTCATCGTCTGCATTATCCGGCAGGAAAACGCCATGCTGCCTCATGGAGACACCGTGCTGGAAGCCAACGACAGCGTGATTGCGCTGGTATCGGCGCAAAACGAACGCCAGCTGCGCAAGGTGTTCGCAGAGGAGCAAGAGGAGTAGCGCACCGGCTACCTCTCCATGCCGAGTTGCAGGCTCAGGTAACCCGCCGGGCGGTCACGCCAACTTTCTACCAGACTGCCCGGGCGGTACAGCACAAACGCGGTCAGCCCCTCAATGGGTGTGCCTGCAACGGGAAAACCGCTCGGCGCGAAGGTGGCTCCGAACTGCGCTCGCAATCCACGCCCCAGAGGGAAGCTGACCGCTCCGCTCAGCACAGGGCGATAGGTGGTGTCCCTGTGGCGGTCGGCGTAGATGCCACCGTCCAGCTGGACCTGCCAGCGCGTTGCCCGCGTGGAAACCGCACTGACCGATAGCCCAGCGGTATCCGCCGACTCCGTGCCTGCGTGCGTGCGGGAGTAGGATAAGCGGTAGCCCGTTGTCCACCCGCGAGCGTACCGGGTAGAGAGCAGACTCACGGTATCTACGCGAGGAGCTACGTAGGTAAAAAGCCCCTCCGCTACATCCGCAACGCCTTCTTCGCCTTCCAGCCTGCGCAGGGATAACACCAGCCGTCGGTTGCCCTCGTCTCGAAGCAGGTACTCTGCCCCAAACCACCGGGCGGAGGTGGAGAAGCGGTTGGTGCGCACACGCCCTTTCGCCACAACCTTCTGCCAGCCAACCTGCAGCTCTGTACGGCTGTCTATCCGCAGGGCGACCGACTGCTCGCTTACCCACAGGGTGCGCCCCTCCACTTCGGCAGCGCGCCATGTGGTAGAGACGCGCACACGATTTGTCTGCTGCGCCCAGGCACCGGCACAAAGAAGTAACACCAGCAGGATGAAGAGGCAAAAGGGCGTGAGTGAAACCTCTCCCCCAACCCCTCTCCCACAGGGAGAAGGGAGTTCCGCTTTCCCTCGAAAGGAAAGGGGGCAGGGGGTTAGGTCTCCGGCAAACAAAGGGGATTCAGGAATTACCCCTTCCCTAACCCCTCTCCCACAGGGAGAGGGGCGTTCCCCCTTTCCTCGCAGGGAAAGGAGACAGGGGGTTAGGTCTCCGGCAAACAAAGGGGTTTCAGGAACTACCTCTCCCCCAACCCCTCTCCCACAGGGAGAGGGGCGTTCCCCCTTCCCTCGAAAGGAAATGGGACAGGGGGTTAGGTCTCCGGCAAACAAAGGGGATTCAGGAATTACCCCTTCCCCAACCCCTCTCCTACAGGGAGAGGGGAGTTCCGCTTTCCCTCGAAAGGAAAGGGGGCAGGGGGTTAGGTCTCCGGTAAACAAAGGGGATTCAGGAACCACCTCTCCCCCAACCCCTCTCCCACAGGGAGAGGGGCGTTCCCCCTTCCCTCGCAGGGAAGGGGGATAGGGGGTTAGGTTCCCTTTCACGCACTTCGTCAGCGCAAACGGCATCAGAGGACAATTCATGGCTTGAACGCTTTCAATATCAGGCGGGAGACGTTGCCCAGAGTGGGCCCGCCGGGTAATGCCTCGAAACTGACTGCTGCTACCGGAACGCCCGCTTCCGTCTGCCCGACAAAGGTGCGTGTCATATCCACCGTGCCGTTAGCGTGAGCCACGAACAACCGTGAGCTGCCGCCTACAGCCCCGGCGTCGGTGAGGAACGTAACGTACGAGTTCTCGATGACCGAACCCAACGCCGGAAACCTCGCTTCGAACTTGATGGGCAGCGTGGTGCGCAGGGTACCTTCTTTCGCAAACACGTCGAACACGTACGCGGTGAGGGTACTGCGGAACTCCTTGCCGTCCTGTACCACGTGGATGTTCTCGGCGACGGCGGTGTATCGTCCCTCGGGCAGTTGCAAATCGTCCAGCAGGGTGCCATCGCGACTCACGCGGAAGGTGCGCAGTAGATCAGAAGACGAAGGAGTATCCGTTCGCGGGTTGACGAAGCCGTCGCCCCGATACAGCTTCACTTCCACCACATCATCGAACCCCACTCCCGGCAGCTGCGACTGGTTCGCCTTGATGATGACGACGCCTGCCCCCTGTTCCGTAACCACCTTGCCGTTGGTCAGCATAATGTATTGTGAAGGGGGCGCCGCAGCACCTCCTCCGCCCCCGCAACTGTTCAAAGCCAGCGTCACCCATCCCACCGCGATGACGCCAGCCAGCGCACGCAATATCTTCGCCATGTTCGTTTTACCTCATCCCGCCGGATTTACCGGTAAGAATACCGGCTTTCACTGTAGCATGAGGCGGTTCACGTTGTCAACCGCAGCTTCACCGTAATTATCTCAAAGGGCTGAACGGCGGTGGTGAAGGAACCATCCTGCACCTGCAGAGGCTGGGTATCCCGTTCCAGCAGGTCACAAAGCACCGCCTCACGCACGGGCAGGCTGGTGGTCACGGTAACCTCTCCGCGCGAGTTGTACGCCTCGTACAGCCGAAGGATAACCGCCTCTTCGTCTTCCGCCTTTTTGACCGATTCAAGGATCACCCCGTCGCGATTCAGCCAGAAGAACTGCTCTTCGGTGCCCCTGCCGCCGTGCCGGTCCGCAGGCAATATCATCGCTCTGGGCGGGCAGTTCAGCCAGTATGCCTCTTCAATCACCCCGCTCTCCTGCAGGCTACCCGCGTGTGGAAACAGCGAGTAGGTGAAGCGATGATGTCCCATATCCGCCTCGGGGTCCGGGGCTTTAGGGGCGCGCAGCAGGGTGAGGCGCAGGGTGTTACCGAACACGTCGTGCCCGTACTTGCAGTCGTTGAGCAACGCCACGCCGTAGCCGTGTTCGCTCAGGTCTACCCACTTCTGCGCGGCGACCTCGAAGCGCGCCATGTCCCAGCTGGTGTTGTAGTGCGTTGGACGCTCCACGTGACCGTACTGTATCTCGTAAGTCGCCCGCTGACTGTTGACTGCTACAGGGAAAGCCACCTTGAGCAGTTTATACTCCTCGTACCAGTCCACTTCAGTCACGAAGTCGATGCGCCGACTACCCTTCGCCAGCTGCACCGTCTGGGTGATACATGAGTTGCCGAAGGTGCGCGTGAAACGGATAGCTGCCCGAACCGGCCCGCTCTCTACCACCTCCACCGAGTCCAGTTCGGTAACCACACGCCCTTTCTCCTGGTAGAAGATGTCGATGTCCCATGCGTCCCAGTAAAGGGGCTTGTCCTCGAACAGCTGCAGCTGATTGCCTTTCTCACCGGACGCAAGCACCTCGCGCCCGTTCTCGCGGTCGTAAATGCGCTCTATCAGCCCCTGCGC
>BEHS01000047.1 GCA_002898895.1 bacterium HR16
AGTAGTTTCGTACCCCTGTCATGCTGAGCGTCAGCGAAGCATCTCGATGTGACGATAAAACGAGATTCTTCGCTTCGCTCAGAATGACAGCAAGGCGAGACCGCCTCGCCACAATCATGAAAATCACTCTTGACAGAGTACTACTGCTTGACCTCTCGTCAATCGTTAGATGGGCACGTTCCGATCAAAGGCATGGTACAACCTATCTTGTCACGCTGAGCGTGAGCGAAGCATCTCAGCCTGCCGTTAACACGAGATTCTTCGCTTCGCTCAGAATGACAGCAAGCGAAACTGCTCCACTCATCATAATCGTGAGTGGTCAATTACTACATTCCTTATTTCACCACTACCATCTCATCCTGCATATCCGCTTGCTGTAGTTTTCTCGCCTGGTCCTCGGCGATCAGGGCGTCGACGAAGGGCTGGATATCACCGTCCAGAATCTCCTGCAGGTTATAGATAGTCAACCCGATACGGTGATCGGTCACGCGCCCCTGCGGGAAGTTATAGGTGCGGATTTTCTCGCTGCGGTCGCCCGTGCCCACCTGCGACTTGCGCACAGCGGTACGCTCTGCCTCCATCTGCTGTTGCTGCAGGTCGTACAGGCGTGTACGCAACATGCGCATCGCTTTCTCACGGTTCTGCAGCTGCGAACGCTCGTCCTGACAGGTGACCACAATGCCCGTCGGCTTGTGCAGGATACGCACGGCGGTTTCGTTCTTCTGCATGTGCTGACCGCCTGCACTGCCCGCGCGGAAAGTGTCTATCTCCAGGTCCTCGGGGTTGATTTCCACCTCTACCTCATCCGCTTCGGGAAGAACCGCAACCGTCGCCGCGGAGGTATGAATGCGTCCGCTGCTCTCGGTAACCGGCACACGCTGCACCCGGTGCACACCGCTTTCATATTTCAACGCACTGTACGCCCCTTTGCCCTCGATCAGGATAACAATCTCCTTGTATCCGCCGATGCCTGTTTCCTGTACGTCCAGAACCTCGTACTTCCATCCGCGACGTTCGGCATAGCGCATGTACATCCGCGCCAGCTCCGCCGCAAACAGAGCCGCCTCCTCGCCGCCGGTTCCTGCCCGAATCTCCAGCAGCACGTTGCGCTCGTCGTTGGGGTCTTTGGGCAGAAGCATGAGCCTCAGCTGGTGTTCCTGCTGTTCGCGCAGCTCTTTGAGAGAAGCCAGCTCCTCCTGCGCCAGGTCGTGCATCTCGGGGTCGTCCAGCAGGGACTCCGCCTCTTCGATACGCTTCAGGGTGGTCTTGTATTCGCGGAACGCCCGCACAACGGGTTGCAGCTCCGCATGCGCTTTGCCCAGCCGCTGCAGCTCCTTCGGGTCGGAAGCCACTTGCGGGTCGGCAAGCGCCTGTTCTATCTGTTCAAAACGCTTTTCAACCTCTTCCAGACGGGATAACACGGGTAACACAGTCCTCCTTCCGCAACAGAATTATATCCTGAAAGGGGCGCAGATGCAAAGAGCGTTGACTCCTCTGAGCAAAGCGCGTAGAATCGCTTTAGCAGTAACCTGTGATGTACAGCGGGTGTCGATACAGGTGAACCGGCGTGTAGGGGGTGACGAAATGGCGGACGCTCAGCAGTGGCTGCAAGAGGGGATGGACCTCTTCAAGCAAGGGCGCTACGAGGAGTGCATCGAGCGCATGTACTGGGTGCTTCAGAAGGATATGGAGAACTACACGGCGTGGTTTTACGTAGGTGCAGCGTACGCGCAGATGCGCGACTACGAGAACGCCGCACACGCTTTCTTCAAAGCGGCCGAGATACAGCCCGATTCCTACCGGGCGCACTACAACCTGGGGGCGGCTTACGAGGCGCTGGGTTCCTACATGGAAGCGGAGATGGAATACGAACAGGCGGTGCAGCTCAACCCCGAGTACGAGAACGCGAAAAAAGGACTCATGCGCTTGCGCCAGCTGCACCGAGAAAGCTACGCAAAATCACCGTGGGACCAGCCCCAGCAGCCGCAGATTTAGGAAGATAGTCCAACCGCTCGCCGGAGTGCGGTAACCTCCTCGGCGGTGAGGTGCCGCCACGCGCCTGCGGGCAGGTTGCGGAGGGTGAGCGGGCCAAACCGCTCGCGGTGCAGGCGCACGACCGGATGCCCAACCGCCGTGCACATCCGCTTCACCTGTCGCTTGCGCCCCTCGTGAATGGTAAGGCGCAGGAGGGTGGTTTTGCGGTCGGCAAGGGTGCGCACCTTCTGCACCTGCGCGGGAGCGGTCGTGCCGTCCTCTAAGGCAACGCCCTCGCGCAGACGGCGGATGGCTTCCTCTTTTACCTCTCCTCGCACCTCCACGAGATAGGTCTTCGGCACACCGTAGCGTGGGTGCGTCAGACGATACGCCAGCTCGCCGTCGTCGGTGAGGAGTAGCGCTCCTGTGGTATCGGCGTCCAGACGACCTACCGGAAAGACGGGAGCGGTGACGCCCTGCAGCAGGTCTATCACCGTGCGGGCGGCGTGTGCATCGCGGCGGGTGGTGACCACGCCTGCGGGCTTGTGTAGCAGGATGTAGGTGTGCTCCTCAGGCAGTTGCACCCGCTTGCCGTCCACTTCAACCACGTCGCACCGCGGGTCAGCCTGCACGCCCAGCTGCGTCACCACCTGCCCATTCACACGCACGCGCCCCTGCAGGATAAGCTGTTCGCACGCCCGCCGCGAGCCGTAACCCGCCTGAGCCAGGATTTTCTGTAACCGTTGCGGGCGATTATTACTCATCGCCTATCTCGCCGAAGTGGCGCACCAGCACACCAAAGTCAAACAGCGTCACCTCCGCATCACCGTCCAAATCCGCATCGGGGTTCCAGTTGCTGTCGCCCGGAACACTGCCAAACGCCGCCACCAGACCGCCAAAGTCAAACAGCGTCACCTCGTTGTCCCCGTCAATGTCGCCGTTCACCAGCGAGGCGTTTACCCCGCCCACGTTCGCACCGCTCACCGTCACGTTGCGCACCACCTTGCGCAACCAGTGGCTCGCCTTGAACGCCAGGTCATAATTGCCGTTCGGTACGTCGGGCAGGATGTAGTTGCCCGCGCTGTCCAGATGGAGCGTCACCGTGCGAAGTGGGTCGGTGCTCCCGGCGTTGCGCAACTGCACCACAATCGGCACGGTGGTGATGTCCCCTCCGTAGTCGCCCAGCTCCACCTTCCCGCTGATGGTGTAGGTGCGCACAATGGGGCGTGCGGGACCGCCGGAAGTTGTCCACCAGTCAAACACCACCCACACTTCCCAAATCCAGTCCCAGTATGCCATCTGCCCCTGCATCTTCGCGCCGTTCTGGGTGATGGTTCCCTGCCAGACCACGTCGGTGTTGCCCACGCCGGGGATGTTGGCGACGCCGGAGAAAGAGATGGTGTCCCCATCCACCCTGCCGGAGATGTTGTATTGCCCCAGCGGGTTGTTGTTGGGGGGCAGGTATTGCACCCTGCCAGTGAAATCACCGGTGGTGGTATTCTGGGTGAAGAAGCGGATGTTGCCGTCGAACACGAAGCCGTAGTACACGTCGCGGATTTGCGCCGTCCAGTAGGTGTTGGAGATGTCCCAGTTGGGCGGCGCGGCGAAGGCGGGTATCGCCAGCGCGAGCATGAGAAGCCAGAGGTAGCGTTTCATCGTTGAAACCTCCTTTCTCGCAGGATGATGCCGGGTATATTGTAGCATAATGGTAATCCTTTGTTAATCGTTCGCTATCTCATTAGGCCGGTATCAGCCCACCTTAGCAGTTGCCTTCTCAAATAGCCTCCACAGGGTTGGCGGCAGGGCGACGATACCCACCGTTTTGACGTATACAGGCGCGTCAGGGTTACTCTCCGTGCCTGCCCGCCTTCCGGAGATGACACGACCCTTTGCCCACGTCCGAGGCTGAAGCCGCCCCTTTGCAAACGAAGCCAGCCTGCGCTGGCTGTTAGCCCTGCGAAGCGGAAGGTATCTGCCCGCTCCGAAGTGAACCGTAGCATGAAGACTGCTGTGGAGAGCGAGCGGATGTACTGTGAAAAAGCATCGGGCGCAGGGAGCGCTGCCGGCGCGGTGCAAGAGGGGCTTGCGCCCTCCATCCGCTGGCGGGCGGTGCGCGCGGTGGTGTGGGGCTTGATTCTGGTGCTGACGCTGTGCGCCCTCACCACCCACTCTAACCTCATTTATCGGAGATACATCACCGCTGCTTCGCTGCCGAGCGGAGCGGTGTTCTTCTTTTTCCTCACGGTAGTGCTCAACGGCATCCTGAAGCGCGTCCATGCGCCGTGGGCGATGGGCAAATGGGAGCTGGGCATCGTGTTCTCGATGCTGTTCAACTCCGCGGCGATACCGCAGGCTTCCATCGGGCAGACGCTGGTCACGCTGGCGGTGGCTCCACAATACTATCCGAGACGGGGCGGTGTGCCATACGCCGAGCAGCTGGGCGATGCTATCCCCTCGTGGCTGCTGGTGCAGGATAGGGAAGCGGTGCGGGCGTTCTACGAGGGGCTTGCGCCCGGCGGGTCTATCCCCTGGAGCGCGTGGGTGGTGCCGATGCTGGGGTGGACGCTGTTCGCGCTTGCGCTCACCGCGGCGCTGGGTTGTCTGGCGCGTATCCTGTCGCACCGGTGGATTGAAGAGGAGCGTGTTACCTTTCCGCTGATGGAGCTGCCTTTAGAGATGATGGGCGCGGGCAGTGAGGTCGACCGCTTCTGGCGCAACCCTCTGCTGTGGCTGGGGTTCCTCACCCCGGGCACGATGATAGGCGTGGGGCAGATGCACTCCTATTTCCCCACCATCCCCGAAATCGGGCAGATACTTACCTGGCGTATCGGGGAGGGATGGCAGACTGCGCCGCTCAACGCCCTGCGCGATTTCGTGTTTCCGGTATGGATGCTGGTCATCGGCGTCTCCTATCTCATCAACGGCGAGGTGGCGGCGTCTATCTGGGTGTTCCACCTGCTGTATCGGGTGCAGCTGCTGGCGTTCGCATTGATGGGGTATAACGCCGCCGCTCCCGCCGGCACCACCACCTTCAACCCGATGGACTGGATACACCATACCGAGTTCGGCGCGTGCGTGGTGTTGTCGGTGAGTATGTTACTGCCGGTGTGGAGCGAGGTGAAAAAGGCATGGCGGCGTGAGCCGGATGCGCGGGTGCCGCGCGGGGCGGTGCTGGGCTTTCTGTGGGCGAACGGCGCGATGCTGGTATGGGCGATGCTTGCCGGGCGTAACGTGTTGCCTGTGTTTCTCTTCCTGCTGGTGCTGTATGCCATTGTGCTTGCGCTGGGCAGGATGGTGGCTTCGGGCGGAGTGTATCTGGTGGATAACGGCTACGTACCCGAGCGGCTGATACACGGGCTGTCGGGTAGCTTGTGGCAGAGCAATAGCGGTTTGTGGATACTGAATGCCCAGAACGCGCTGGTCGGGCGGGCGGATATGAGCTTCCTGTACTTTGCCCTCAACGACGAGAAGTTCCGACACGAGGCGCGGTTACCCCAGCGCATACATCTGGCAGGGGTGGTGCTGTCGGTGCTGGCGGCGTTGTTCGGGGCATATTTCTTCATCCTGTGGTGGTCGTATCAGTACGGGGCGGTGAACTTCGCCGCGTGGCCCCTCTCATGGAACGTGCCTCAACACCTGCAACGGCTGATGGGCGATATGGCGTCACGTCAACCGCCTTCGGGGGAGGTATGGAGCGCGACGCTGGTGGGGGCAGGCATCGGGCTGTTCCTGCTTCAGATGAATCGGCAGTTCACCTGGTGGCGTCTCTCGCCGCTGGGGTTCGTTATCGCCAGCAGTGAGAACGTAAGCGGGCAGATATGGGGCGGTGCGTTCATCGGCTGGTTGCTGTCGTCGCTGGTGAAGCGTTATGGGGGGATGCCCGTCTATCGCAAACTGCGTCCGTTCTTTCTGGGACTGATTCTGGGCGACGTGGTGGTGTACTGCACCGTCGTGCTGCTGGAGTCGCTCATCGGTGTGCGCGGGGCAGGGTTCTGATCCCCCTCTCCCGAAGCTTCGGGAGAGGGGCCAGGGGTGAGAGTCTCTTACGTGAGCGCCATCGGCATCAGCACGCACAGGTAGTTGTCCTGGTCCACCGGACGGATAACGGCGGGGCGCAGGGATTCGGTAAGTTCCAGATGCACGCCCTCCGAGTCGATCACATTGAGCACGTCGATGAGATACCGCGCATTGAACGCCACGGTGATGTCATCTCCCTCGCGCACTACCTCCACCTCTTCGTGTGCCTTGCCCGACTGTCCGCTTTCCGCCTCGATAATCAGGTACTCGCCGTTGGTGCTGAGGATAAGGCGGTTGCTGATGTCTCGCGCGACGAGGCTGGCGCGGCGCACCGCCCGCAGGAACTCCTCGGTGGCAAGCGTCAGCCGCTTCGTGTATGCGGTCGGGATGACGCGCTGGTAAGCAGGGAACTGCCCGTCGATCAGGCGAGTGATGAGGAAAGTACGTCGCGGGTCGTCCACCGGTCGGAAGGAGGCCTGGTTCTTCCCGATTTGCACCTCTACCTCGCCTTCGTAATCGCCCACGATGCGCGCCAGTTCGTTCATCGCGCGGGCGGGTATCACCGCGGCGATGGGGGTCTCCAGCGCATTAACGCCCACAGGATGCGAGCGCACGGTCAGCCGGTGCGTGTCGGTGGCGACCATGCGCAGGGTCACGCCGTCGTACTCTACCAGCACACCTGTCAGGATGGCACGGGTTTCTTCCGTGCTTACCGCGAAGATGGTCTGCTTGATCATCTCTTTGAGGGTGTCGGCAGGCACGGTAAAGCTGGTGGCGTCACTGACCTCCGGCAGGGAGGGGTACTCCGCCGGCGGCAACCCGAGCAGTTTGTACTCCGAACGCTCACAGAGCAGTTGCACCGCGTGGGTAGCATCGTCGCTCATCTTAACCTCCGCGTCGGGCAGAGAGGAGAGCACCTCCTGGGTGAGACGAGCGGGTACAGTCGCCTCGCCGGGCATCTCTACCGCCGCGGGCACAAAGCACTCGATGCCGATTTCAAGGTCGGTGGCGGTCAGTTTTACACCGTCCTCTTCGGCGTTGAGGTGAATGTGTTGCAGAATGGGTAGCGAGCTGCGCCCGCTCACCGCATGGGCGACAGTCTGCACGCCCTCCAGCAGTTCCTTACGGGTCGTGGTGACCTTCATAATGAACCTCCCCATGATGAGATTTGGACAATGGCTCGGACGGAACCTCGCCCCCGGGTGAGTCGATTTGCCCCCACCCCGACCCTCCCCGCGGGCGGGGAGCCTTTCCTCCCCCGTTCACGGGGGAGGTCAGGAGGGGGCATCCACGCTACACGGACGGAGCCTCGTCCTCCAGCGAGAGCAGCGGTAGAGAGAACGGTTGCTCGGTGGAGCGCGTTGCCCGGAGGTGCGGGAAGCGTTCGGCGATATGATTCAGGATGCGTTCACCGAGCGGCTCCGAAACCATCGGCGATTCCACCCCGCGCCGAAGCATCTCACGCGCCTGCTCGATAGAGCGCGCCTCATACGCACAGGCGGGGCACCGAAGCAGATGCTTCTCAATGCGTTGCATCATGCTTTCGGTCAGCTCCTGGTCCATGTAGTTGCCCAGCAGTTCGCGCACTTCGGCGCACTTCATGCCTCTTCCCCCCATTCTTCGGAGAGCGCGTCGCGCAGAGCGGTTCGCGCCCGGTACAACATGCCCTTCACCGACGGCACACTGCGCCCCAGCATCTCTGCCACCTCTTTCGCGGTGAACTCTTCCACGTCGCACAGCAACAGCACCGTCTGATACTCCTCCGGCAACCGTTTCAGGGCGCGTTGAACCGCAACGCGCAGCTCTATATCGGCAGTGTCATCGCCTTGCACCGGCTCCACACCGTCCTCCAGGCGCAGTAGGCGCGGCTGGCGCAGGCGGTCAATACAGCAGTTTCGCGCAATGCGGAACAGCCACGCTTTGAATGTGCCCTCGGCGCGGTAGCCCATGCACCCCTCGAAGGCGCGGAGGAACACATCCGACAACACCTCCTCCGCGTCGGTGCGGTTGCCCAGCAGGCGCGTGGCATACGCCAGCACCGAGTCGGCGTAGCGCCAGAACAGCGTTTCCACTGCCTGCATGTCGCCCGCGCGGAACCGCGCGATGAGCCGTGCCTCTTCGTTCTCTCTACCGTGTTCCATAAGATACGACGTGTGGGAGGTTCAAAAAGCACCGCGGCGGGTGCAAATTCCTTGCAGATTGTAACCGCCTTTGGGCGAGGAGTCAAGGGCAACCATATTCCCGTAATGGTGCTGTGCGCCTTCGCTCGCAGACTGCCGATAATGGAAGCGTATAACACCTTTTTGTGCGAGGGCCTGGTATGAGCAGCCACGAAACGCTAACCGAACTGGTGGAGGTCTTGATCGACAAGACCCGCGATAAACGCCTGATGTGGGAGCCGGTTGGCGAGTCAGACACCTATGCGACGGTGATAGACGGTTCCTACACCCTGCGCGTCTATCGGGATGATGATGAGGTGTGTCTGGTTCTGCGTGAGATGCACTCTCCGGAGGCGATTACCCTCTTCGCGCACAACCAGATTGACCACGAGCGACTGGAACTGCTACATCGCGTGGTGCGCGAGAACGCCCTGCGCTACGATGAGAAGATTGCGCAGGTGGTGGAGATTCTGAAGGCGTTGTAGCCTACCGCAGCACGTGGCGCAGGAAGAAGAGCAGGTTCGCAGGACGCTCCGCCAGCCGTCGGGTGAAGTAGGGATACCACGCTTCCCCGTAGGGCACGTACACGCGCATCTGGTAGCCCTGTGCAACCAGTTTCTCCTGTAGATCGCGCCGGATACCGTAGAGCATCTCGAACTCAAACCGTTGTGGGGAAATATTGTTGTCCTGTGCAAAGGCTATCGCGTCGCGAATGATGCTTTCGTCGTGCGTGGCGAGCGCAGGAGCGTTCCCGTACAACAGCAGCTTTTGCATCAGGCGTCGGTACGCGGCGTTCACCTGACTGCGTTTTGGATAGGCAATGCTCGCCGGTTCCGCATACGCGCCCTTGCACAATCTCACTGACGCCTTACAGCCGATGAGCCGCTCGATGTCCTCTTCACTGCGGTACAGGTATGCCTGGATTACGATACCCAGGTTGGGGTAGCGGTCGTGCAAGATGTAAAAAATGTCCAGCGTGCGCTGGGTGTACTGACTGCTCTCCATATCGATCCGCACGAACCCCCCTGCCCCCTGCGCACACTGCACAATGCGTTCCAGGTTGTTCCGGCAGAAATCGGTCTCGATATCCAGTCCAAGCTGGGTGAGCTTCACCGATACTTGCGTATCTAATCCTGCCTGCGCTAACATAGGCAAGACCCGCAGATACTCCCCTACTACCGCCTCTGCCATCTGCCTGTCGCGCACGCTTTCGCCGAGATAGTCGATGGAGACCTTCATCCCTCTGGACTGAAGCTGCTGGGCAACGCGGATGGCATCCTGCAGCGTTTCGCCGGCAACGAAGCGGTCAACCAGTTTACGGAACGGTCGTCCCCGGGTGATGAGGTGACGTACCGGAGGCAGGGAAGCGATTTTCAGCACAAGGGCACGAGTGAGCATTCTCTCCCTCTTGTCGGTGATGTCTACACCTACAGTATACACCCGTTTTGCCCTTACCCCCTGCCCTCTTCTATCCTGCAGGATTCTTCCTCGCTCCCTGCGAATTTGTTTGTGAGGTTTACAGGTGCGAGGAGGTTAAAGCAGTGGCAGAGCGTTCTGGTAACCGCTTGACGCGACGCGAGTTTTTGCGTGAGGGCGCTGTGGTGGCAGCGAACCTGGCGCTGAGCACACTGGCGCACACCGGTGCGGCACAGGACCAGCCTCCACCGCGCAAACTCAAGCAGGATGTGACGTGGGGCATCATCGGTCGGTTGCCGCTGGCGCAGGCGATTGCCGAACTCAAGCGCATTGGCTTTCAGGGGGTGGAGATGGCTCCGCGCCAGGCGTGGGACGAAATTCGCGCCGCCGGACTGCGCATCGTGACTATGGTAGGACACGCTTCGCTCACTGACGGACTGAACCGTAAGGAGAACCACAACCGTATCGAGGATGAACTGAAACGCAACATCGACCTCGCCGCGCAATACGACATCCCCGTGCTGATATGCTTCTCCGGCAACCGACGGGGCATCTCGGACGAGGAAGGTATCCAGAACTGTGTAGAGGGTCTGAAGCGCGTCGCGCCCTACGCGGAGCAGAAAGGCATCACGCTCGCCATGGAACTGCTTAACAGCAAGGTAGACCACCCCGACTACCAGTGTGACCACACCTGGTGGGGTGTGGAGGTGTGCAAGCGGGTGAATTCGCCTCGCGTGAAGCTCCTGTACGACATCTACCACATGCAGATTATGGAAGGTGACCTCATCCGTACCATCCGTGCGAACATCCAGTACATCGCCCACTTCCATACGGCGGGTAACCCCGGGCGACGCGACCCCGACGAAACGCAGGAAATCTACTATCCTGCCGTCATGCGCGCCATCAAAGAGACCAAATACGACGGCTTCATCGGACATGAGTTCGGTCCCAAAGGCGACCCCATCGAGGCTCTGCGCAAAGCATATCAGATTTGCGATGTGTGAGGATGAAGACCTCTTCTTTTCCACGTTGGCGACGGGAGAATAACCGTTACTCCATCGCCAGCGCACATTACTCGCTCGCTCTGAGTGCGACAGATGGCTCCATCCTCGCGATAGCTGTTCGCGGCACGAACAAACCGATTCTTCGCAGCGGAGAACAGGGGCTGTGGCATCTCCGCTTTCGTAACGGCAAAACCCTTTCCGCAGCAGGTGTCCGCCCGCAGGCGCAGATACGGGACAATACCCTGCTCCTGCACTATGACCACCCGCAAGCCTCTGTGGCGGTGCAGGTTATCGCACATGCAGACCATGTCGACTGGGTGGGCGAAGTCACCCCGCATATCGACACAGTGCTCGACTTTGCTCTGCCCGCTCGCCTGCGGTTTAACCCCGCACAGCTGGTTCGCCTGGCGTGCCCGATGGACGGCAATCAGTCGGTCGGCATGGCGTGTCGTGGTAGTTTCTTCCAGCAACAGCCGGAGGACAATCCATCCGCGTGGCATCCGGTGATGGCCGGGACAGAAGGCTATGCCCGCCTCTTCGGGGGCGCGCTGGACATGCGTCCGGACAACGACCCTCCAGTAGAGGTGTTTCCATCTCCAGAGGCAAGCCGCTGGCTTCCCGAGAGAGCCATCCCGGCTATCACCGGAGCGCGCGCCATTGTCAACCGTCCTTCTCCGCGCAATCAGCTCGATGTGGTTCTGGTGGATTCACCGAACGGATGCTATTTCGGGGCGCGCAGGCTGGGCGCGGGATACCTCTGGCGTGTTGGCGGGCGGGTGGAATCGGCGCAAAAGGCTCTGGTGCGCACGCTGGTAACGGGGGTGCTGGAAAAGCTGGGAACACAAGGACGTGCAGGAATCATCGTGCTTCCCAATGCCCCACGCAGCGGCGGCTGGGCAGCCGTCACCGTCGACGAATGGCGTCAGAGCCTCTCCGAACTGGAAACAGCTACCGGTGGACGCATCCGGTGTGAAGAAATCCACAGCGTTGCTGAGCTACATCAGGCTTGTCGCGAGGGAACACATATTGCCATCATCAATCCGTACGGCGAGTGGCTTCCTGTGCTTCCAAAGAACGGGGGCGCAGAGACTCTGGAGGCGGTGCAACGCTTCGTCCGGAACGGTGGACACTGGTTTGAGGTGGGCGGTTATCCCTTCTTTTACACCCTGCAGCCCGCACAGTACTTTTCCATGCGCGTAAGCTATCCCCCCGCCTTCGCCGACTTCCTGCACTGGGAGACGCACACCGGCAACACTGCGCTTTATCGCGTGCAGCCGCGCAAATGGAAGCCGTGGGACAGGCAACACCTGTTCGTTCCGGGCTGGCTGGCATGGGGAGGCGACGAGAACGGTGGCTATACCGAACGCGCATTCGGCACATACGTGCCCCCCGGTACCCGCTGGCGCGCTCCGACGGTCAGGCTCACCGCCGGCAAAACGGCACAGGATGCGCTGAAACTCTATGCAGAAGCAAACGGCATCCAGCGTCGCCTGGTGCAGAAAATGCCCCGCACCCTGCTGGAACGTTTCAAACGGGCGGTGCTCGTTTACTACGGGGGAAATGCCCGGGAGAAGATGCAATTCCTGCACCTGCTGCCTGTACCCAGTCTGATACACTTCGCGGACTATCTGAAAGGCGGGTTTGACAAGGAGTACCCCGACCACCTCCCCCCGCACCCACACTTCGGTACCATGCAGGAGCTGCTGACCTTCATGCGAGAAGCCAGGCGGACAGGACATCTGGTCATGCCCTATACCAATCCCACGTGGTGGTGCGACAACCCAAGAGGTCCCACTTTCCAGCGCGAAGGGGAGGCGCCGCTTGTACGCACACTGGAAGGTCAGCTTTCCCGCGAGCGATACGGACAGAACGAGGGATACACAATCTGCTTCTGGCATCCGGCGGTGCAGGAAGCCAATCGGCGTACACGCCGCCAGTTTCGCGAGGAGATACCCGTAGACATTCTGTTCCAGGACCAGTGCGGTGCACGCGGCTGGCTTTACGACACCAACCCTGCATCCCCTGCTCTGCACGCCTATACCGAGGGACTGCTCAGCATGGTTGCCGAGGACAGCGCGAAGATGCCTCTCTCCACGGAAAGCGGCTGGGACCGGGTAGCGGAATACGAGGTGCAGCTGTGCGGTATGGCGTGGTCATTGATACCGACGGAGTACGCTCCCGACTGGCGTGTGCTGCTGCGTGAGCAGTTGCCGCCGCATGTATGGGAGATCTTCCCCCTCGCCCAGTTTCTGGTACACGACAAGGCGGCGATGGTCATGCACGACCTGGGGCAGTTCGTCACCAACCGCGAGGTGCTGGCGTGGGTATTAGGTTTGGGTTTCGGACTCAGCGCACGGGTACACGCGCCCGCCCTTGCACAGGATACGGTTCGGGAATGGCTGCGCTGGCTCAGCCGTTTACAACAATCGGTGTGCGCCCGCTACATCGGTGAGCCTCTGCGCCGCTTTCAGCATGAGCGAACAGGCAACGGAGACGGCATCCTGCGCGCGGACTACGGCAGGGTGCAGGTGGTGGCAAACCTGAATCCGCATTCTCAAGAGGTCAACGTGGGACGACAGAAGGTACACCTTACGCCCTTCGGTTTCTACGCCTCCGGCGAGGGGATGCTGGCGGCGAACCTGCATCGAGCCGGTGGGCGCGAGTTCGGCGACGAAGGGATTTCCTTCGTGCTGGAAACGGCGAAGCAGCCCGAGCTGTGGGTCTACGCCCATGCAGGCGAGGAACTCGCCGTCCCCTTGCCCGTCGCTCCCGCGCGGCGGGTCAAACTTCGCTGGGATAATGACGCGCTCACCGAAGCAGAGATTCGGCAGGGTGTGCTCTTCTTCACTTTGCCGCCAACCCCGGTTACCGAAAGCGTTCGTCGTGTGTGGCACGCAAAAATCTCAGCATAGACGGAGTAAGCAGAAAATGCGCCGGTTGAGCAAAACGGTATGGCTCGTGGGCTGGTTTACCCTCTTCTGTGCGGTAGAGGCGCAAAGCGTGAAATCGCATTACATCGAGGTCAGTTATCGTGGCACCAGCGGTGTGGAAGTTAAGTTTGCAGGGGTCAGCGTGATTCGCGAAACCTCTCTGCAATCCGCCGCACCTGACTGGAGTACTGCGTACTACTCCAGCGGAGGCACCGTCCCGCGCGTGCGAGTGGTAGCATCCGAACGGCGCATCGTGGCGGAACACAGCAAGCTGGACTCTCCTTTTACCGCCACCGAGGAGTGGCGTCTACTGGACGACAATACTCTTCAAGTCACTTTGCGTTGCGCCATCACGCAGGATGTGCCCGCCATCGCCGAGTACTGTGTGGGTTACCTGCGAGCGCAGCCGCTGGTCGGTGCAACGTATACCGCCGAAACCTCGAACGGCGTCGCTAGCGGCACCATTCCCGCGGCGGCGAGGGCGGCGGACGTGGACGGCAGCACTTTTGCCCGTGCCTTCCGCAAACTGAGCCTGCAGACCCGCTTTGGCACGCTGGAAATCACCGCCGAAGGCGATAACCCCGACATCATCCTGTTCGACGGACGCAGAAACCCGCAGGGCTGGGCGCGAGAGGCTCCGACCCTGTGGCTGGGCTATCTGCAGTTTCCCCTGCAAAAGGGGTTGCCCATCACCCTGCGCGTCACGATACACTTCACCCCCATCGAGCGGGCGCAGCCCATCGAGCGGGTTGCCGTTGCTACCCGAATCGTGCCGATGAGAGAGGCGGTTGGCGCGGAGGTGCGCCCTGTGCTTCTGGTGCCTCAGCCCAGGCAGGTGCAGTGGCGCGAAGGGTACCTGCTCCTTAACAAGCATACTCGCGTGTTCGCAATGGATAAAGCGAGCATCCCCGCCGCGCAATCTTTCGTCGATATGCTGCGAGACCGGTACGGACTAACCCTGCGTGTGAGCACAGGAACGCCCTCGCGTAAGCACAACGCAGTGCTGTTTGGGCTGAGACCTCACCTCTCCCGGCTTCCCAGGGCATGGCAAGCCCTGCTTCAGGTGCCTGCACAGGCGGAAGGCTACTCCTTGCTGGTGGGAGCGACGGCGGCAGTGGTTATCGGCAACGACACACGAGGGGTGTTCTACGGTTCGCAAACGCTACAGCAATGCCTGCAAGCCCGTTCAGAAGGCGCTGCGCTGAAGAGGGTGTCGGTTACAGACTACCCGTCCCTGAAGTTTCGTGGTGCACACCTCTTCCTCGGTAACAACGCTTTGCCGTTTCACAAGAAGCTGATTGAACGCATCTTCTCGCATCTGAAACTCAATAGCCTGGTACTGGAGAGCGAGTACACCCGCTGGGATAGCGCGCCCGAAATCGCGGTGGATTTCTCGATGGATAAGCGCGACCTGCAGCAGGTAATAGCCTTCGCCCGACGGTATCAGATGGAGGTTATCCCGCTGGTGCAGTCGATGGGACATTCGGAGTGGATATTCCGCAACGGACAAAACAGAGACATCGCGGAAGACCCGGAAAACCCTCGCGCCTACTGCCCGCTAAACCCACGCACTTACGAGTTCATTGACGCCATCTACGACGAGGCTATCAGCCTCTTCCAGCCGCGCTTCTTCCATATCGGGCATGACGAGGTAGCGATGTTCGGTCGTTTCCCATACCACGAGCAATGCAAGCAGCGCGGGCTAACGCAACTCTTCGTGGATGACGTGCTGCACCATTACAACCGTTTCAAACAGCGTCACATCCGCACGATGATGTGGGGCGATATGCTGCTGCATCGCACCGAGTCGGCGGACAGCGCGGCGTTCGCAGAAAGCCCAGAGGAAGCGCAACGTCGGCGCGAAATGCTTCCCAAAGAGATTATCATCTGCGACTGGCACTACCAGCCCCGCCCCCCGGAAGAGTTCGTGCAGAAGAACCTGCGCGTCTTGCAGGAGGCAGGGTTCGAGGTGATAGCCACCACGTGGTACACGCCGATGAATATCTATAACCTCGCGAAAGCGGCTCAGCAGGCTGGCATCCTGGGGTTGTTACAGAGTACGTGGGCAGGGTTTAACATCAGCGAGGCGGTGCTCAAACCGGCGTTCTACCAGTTCTCGGCGTTTGTGCTGGCGGCGGAATACGCCTGGAGTAACAATAGTCCACCTCCCGACGCCCTCCCCTACTCCCCGGACGATTTGTTCTTAGACCTGTACGAGCGGCGGCGTTTAACCGCCCGTCCTCGCCCCGGCTTCGCGCTGGACATTTCAGAGGCGATGAACATCACCGCAGCGCAAACCGATGCCAGCGGCTGGCTCGGTCTTGGCGCGGAGCATGACCTGCGCAACCTGCCACGCAGTGAACAGTCACTGGGGGGCGTGCGGTTTCAACTATCAACGGACCCCGCGAAACCGTCGGCGGTGGTGCTCGCCAGCAACATGTTGCCCACGAAGCCGCTACCCAGCATGGTGCATTTTCCCGTCGGACGGAGGGCATCCACACTCTACTTTCTGCACGCCACAGGCTGGCAGGTGGACAGAAACCGGCTCGTGGGCAACTACCGCATCCTCTATGCGGACAACACCAGCGAGACCATTCCGCTGGAGTACGGTGTGAACATCTGCGCGTGGGACGACACGTCTCCCGCCTACTTTGCCAAAGTGGTATGGCGTAGCCAGACCGCCGACGGTACGCCGGTTGCGCTGCGTGCGCTGTGCTGGGACAATCCCCACCCGCAAAAGACTATCACCGCCGTCGAGTTCAGCGTTGTCGACGAGATGGCAGCGCCGATGCTGTTCGCGGTAACAGGGGTGAAGTGATATGGACATCAACAGTGCCCTCCGCGAAAGTGCGGAGCAATCGATACGATTTGCGTTGCATTGCCTGACGCCGTGCGAAGGTCACCTGCGGGCAACGTCCACCTTCGTCAACCCGCAAGGCGAACCGCAGATGTGGCACGATTTCGGACCGCTGGAAGGACCCGGCTGGGCGGCGAACAGTCTGGGCGGAGCGTCGGTACTGCTGTGCTATGGCAAAGCCTTTGGGCGCGAGGATTGTATCCGCGCAGGCAACGCGCTGATCGAACATACCCTTGCCCACTTCGTGGACGCGCATGGGCGACTGCAGTGGTTGTACCGTGATGTGCGTACCGGCGCGCTTTACCTGAATTTCAAACACAATCGGGACTGGTTCTGCCCCGGCAGCGTGGCGCGGGTGGTGATTCAGATGCTGGAATGCGCCGAGCGTACAAACGCCCCCTCGCTGCAAAAGCGGCTCATTGCCTGCGCTCATACCACCGCCCACTGGCTTACCGCTATCACTCCCACCCTGCCCAACGGCTGGTTTCCGCGGCGGATCACCCCACAGGGCGAGCCCTATCCTCATGCTGCGGAAGGTGGCAACGACCCCATCTTCGCCGAAAGCGGCGACGGCACGCATCTGCTGTGGATGTGGACGGAACTGATGCGCAAAGGGCTGGGAGATTACCGCTCGCATCTGCAGCATGGGATAGAGGCGTTTCGGAAAGCGGGAGGGTTCTACGGCAGCGTCAATCACGACACCTACGACAAGCAGGAGAACGTCGCGTACGCTATCGCCTTCCGTACTTTCGTACGCGCCGCCGACCTGCTGGGCGAGCCGCCGCTGAAAGAGTATGCCCTGCAGAAGATACTGCCCGGGCTGGAGCGATTCGTCATGCAGGAAGACCGCAACGGCGTGGCGACAAAGGGGTTGCTGTACATGGAAGACAGCTGGGATACCGCTTACCTGTGGGAAAATGCCGAAGCGGCGATAGCCTGTCTGGAGGCATACCGTCTCACGGGCGAGCAACGCTATGAACAGCGTGCGCTGGACATCCTGCTCGCCATCTCCAAACACCACTACGGCGAACATGGCTTCCTGACCGAAGGCGTGGACTGGAACAACCATGTGGGCAAACAGCACCATATCGGGCAGGCAGAGTACGGCGCCATCGCCTACACCGAACCCATGTTGAATAATCTGTATCACGTGGAGGCATACTGCGTGTGGAGAGAGCGATGAGATAATCCCTCTCTGCTCAGCCAACCGTTGTGTTATAATAGACCTTAGCAGAAACATATCTTACTGATGCGGGGTGCCGAAATGGCGGAGCGTTATCGCAATTTTCATGAACGTATCTCCATAGACCCAAAGATATGCCACGGACAAGCGTGCATCAGAGGCACTCGTATCCCAGTCCACCAGATAGTGCGGATGCTGGCTAACGGTGACTCCATCGAGGACCTGTTGCAGGAATATCCCTCTTTGGAAAAGGAGGATATTCTCGCTGCCTTACAGTACGCCGCAGACCTTGCCGAGGAAGATATCATCTCGCTGGAGCCCGTGGAGACCTGATGCGTATCATTGTAGATGAGAACATTCCCCGCAGGACGGCAGTGGAGCTACGTGCACGAGGGTACGAGGTCATCGACTTGCGTGGTTCGCCGGAAGAAGGTATAGATGACGACCTGCTCTGGCAGAAAGCCCAGCAAAGCCATGCACTGTTGATTACGACCGACAAGGGGTTTGCACAATTTAGAGGACAAGAACACTGGGGAGTGCTCATCATACGATTGAGACAGCCTAACGTAAAACGAATCCACAACAGGATACTACAGGTGCTGGACCACTTTAACAGATCCGACTGGAGAGGTATGGTTGTTATAGCACGCGACACGGTACTGCGCTGGTGGCATCCGAGCGAATAGATTCTCCACCGTAATTACACCACCCCCTCTGGTTCCCACTCACCATCTGTCTCTGACTGCCAGCCGTACTTGCCTATCAAAGGCACGAACACACAGTAACCATGTTCCGACACATGCACGTTCCCTTGTTCGTCCTTCTCTGCGACCGTGAGCACCTGCTCGTAACGGTGTCCCACAGGGATCACCAGCCTGCCACCCGAAGCCAGCTGCTCTATGAGCGGTTGAGGGATAAAGGGCGCGCCTGCGGTGACGATAATGCCGTCATACGGCGCGAGCGGTGGGTATCCCTCCGTGCCATCTCCGACCACGAAGGTAATGTTCCGATAGCCCAGCGACTCCAGCACCTCGCGCGCACGCTGCGAAAGCGTCTCTTCGCGCTCGATAGTCACCACCTCGTTCGCCAGCTCCGCCAGAATCGCCGCCTGATAGCCGCTTCCTGTGCCGATTTCCAGCACCCGATGCGAGGGGGCGGGGTCCAGCAACTCGGTCATCAGCCCCACCATATAGGGCTGTGAGATGGTTTGCCCCTCGCCGATGGGTAGCGCGTGGTCGGAATAGGCATCGTAAACCCTTTCTGGAGGCACGAACAGATGCCTGGGTACTTTGCGCATGGCATCCAGCACGCGCGGGTTCGTAATGCCCCGCGCCTCCAGCTGGTAACGCACCATGCGCTCTCGCGCTGTCTGGTCGTTATAGTGGTGGTCAAAGAACGACACCTAAGCTACCCTCATGCGGGCGCGTTGCATGTGGCACAACCTCCGGTAAGGGGCGGTAAGCCGTTTCCACTCCTGCAACGCCTGTGCCACTGTTTCTCTCGGATAAGGCGGTGTACCGCTACGGTCATAAGGTTGGAACTTGCCGCCGTTTGCAATCATTACCTGCTTCCATAATACGCAGCCGTCCAGCCCTCTCTTGACGTTCAGTAGTCGCCACACCACCTCCTGCGCCGCACGCGCCCGCGCCATATCTCCCTTCTGATAATAGTACCCGACTGCCCATAACACCTCGGGATAGGCAGAGCATCCACCGCCGATAACCCCGCACGCGCCCAGTTCCAGCGCGCGCAGGTAGAACGCTTCATCTCCCGCTATCAACGCAAAGCCCGTGCCACGCACCACGTCCGCAATGGGCGCAAAGACCTCCTCCTTACTGGTGGACAGTTTTAATCCCGCAATGCGAGGCAGGGAGACCAGTCGGCGCATCAGCTCGGGGGTGAGCTGGTATGCGGGGTCTGTGCCACCCGGTTGATACAGCACCAGCGGCAGGTGCGTCGCGTCGTGCACCGTTTTATAGTACTGCCACACGACCTCCGCAGGCGGTTGCTCATCCGCAGGCAGCATATCGGGTATCACCAGCACTGCCGCGTCCGCGCCCGCTTTTTGCGCGTAGTTGACCAGCTCGATGCTCTGCTCGGTATAGCGAAGCGGGTCGGGAAGTTCCCCACGGTTCCTGCCAAGGCACTCCCCCATCGCGCCGATTAACACACCCAGATTGCGCTCGCGACAGGCGGGGACGAGTACATCGGTGAACCGTTTCGCCTCCTCCATCGTGAACGAATGCCACTTGCCCATCCCGCTGCGCCCGAAGATGGAACGCACCGCGCCCGTGTCCGCCAGGTAATCCACCATCCCGCGCGTTCCCGCAAAATCCAGCTGCCCGGAGGCGTCTACCGGGGTCCAGAACGGCACGATAACACCCGTGAGGAAATCGTAAGGTCTCTGCTCGCTCATTGGCTTACCCTCCCAGTAGTTGCATTCCGCATCAGAATGGGGATTCCTGCCTCTGAACAAAACCCTGCCTTCGCAAGGATTTTTCAAAATCGCTGCAAAAATCCCCGTATTGCCTCATATAAAAATCTTTCCGAAATGCTCATCGTTGCCTCATTTATTTTCTTTTCGTCTCTGCCTTCGTGCAACCTCATTGCCTCTCCT
>BEHS01000048.1 GCA_002898895.1 bacterium HR16
CGCCAAGGTAAATGGCGAAGCCGTTGTGCTCGTTGTCGGTACCGGTCAGTCCGTTGTAGCGCAGGTCAACAAAGAGCTGCGTTCCCCCTTCTTGACCGGTGGTGAAGTCGTAGCCGACCCCAATGGTGTAGGCAAAGCCGGTCTTGGTGTCACCACTCACCGGTCGCTTCGAGAAGCCAACACCGACGCCGGCGGTATAGCTCAAGCCACTACCCAGTTTGCCCCAGTAGTTGAGCAAAACCGGCACGTTGTACACATCGCCGGAGCCGTAGTAGTCGACGCTGACGCCAAGGTCCGCTGCATAGCCTTCGCTGATGGCGACCTCGCGCTTCAGCACATAATCCACACCGACCCCGAGCCAGGTGTTGGCTTCGTCGCGGGAAATAGACTTGCTGGGGAAGAACGCGCCGATGCGCACACGGAGGTTGTTGCCCGTCGTTTCCTCACCCCACTGCGCGAATGCCGGCACCGTCCATGCCGCCAGCACCACTGCCGCCGCGAACGCGAACCACAGTCGTTTCATGCTGAAACACCTCCTCGTAAAGTGAACAGGTTGTTTGTATTATAGCCTTTTCGCACAGGGAATGCAATATTCCTGCGCTCTTGGCTAATTAGAAGACGTTACAGATGCCTCAGTAGTTTCGCCGTTTTCTCCTCTACGAGCACAGTTGCCTCACGCATCGCTTCCTCGCGCGAGATTCTTTCGGAAACCAGCGTTTCACATGCCAGCACGCCGTGTTGCTTCAGCATAGTGGATTCGCCCTGAACGCTTCCGCATACCACTGCAACCGGCACGCCTTGCCGATTTGCGGCTTGCAGCACTCGCATGAGCAGCTTGCCGTGAAGGGTGGTAGCATCCACCTGTCCCTCGCCAGTCAGCACGAGGTCGGCGTCGCGCAGGGCGTTGTGGAAGCCAATAGACTGCATCACAAACTCCGCCCCTGAGACGAGTTGCGCCTGCGAAAAATGCGCCAGCAGTCCAAACGCGAGCCCTCCCGCCGCACCTGTGCCCGGTGTTCGCGAAATCTTTCTGCCTGTCGCCCGATGCACTGCAACTGCCCAGCGGCGCATAGCACGCTCCAGTTCGGGTAACATCTGTGGCGTAGCCCCCTTCTGAGGGGCGAAGACAGTGGTCGCTCCTCGTTTGCCCAGCAGGGGATTGCGCACGTCCGCCGCCAGTACGACATCCACGCCTTCATCGGCAGGCGAGGCAGGGATAGCGCGATGCAGGTGGAGCAGCCCGGCATTGCCCGACGGTATCGGTTGACCGTGTTTGTCCAGCAGTTGCCAGCCCAGCACCGACAGTGCGCCCGCTCCACCGTCGTTGGTCGCGCTGCCTCCCAGACCGATGACCAGACGACGCACCCCCTGTGCCAGCAGATGGGAAATCATCTCGCCGACGCCCAGTGTGGTGGTCACACGGGGGTCGCGTTCTCCGGGGCGCAGCTGTGCCAGCCCACAGATTTGCGCCATCTCGACGAAGCCGGTTTCGCCGTCTGCACTGATGCCGTATGGAGCCAACCGCACTCGTCCCAGCGCATCGGAGGCGGTGTGGTAACGCAGCGTGCACACCCCGGCGTGCGCCAGACACTGCAACATGCCATCGCCACCGTCCGCCAGCGGCAGTACGACCACCTCCGCATCGGGCAAAACACGACGGACGCCATGTTCCATCGCCTGAGCGGCTTCCACCGGCGTCAGACTGCCCTTGAAGGCGGTTGGTGCAATGATTATTTTCCGAATAGCTCGCATCGATACAGCACCCAGCGACCGTCCTCGCGCTCCTGCAGGACACGGCAGGGCAGGTCGGTTGGAAGTATGTTGCGCTTCTCCGTCAGAATGTATCCCCCCTTCGCACTTTGCAGCACGCGATGCAGTTCCTCCGGCGTGCCCGGTTCGGAAATCTGCCGGGGATGCCCCATGATGAAACGCAGGCTGGGTCGGCTCGGCTCGAATGCGTAGATGGCTACCGACTTGCCCTGTTCCAGAGCAGGGATAAGCGAGCGTGCCAGGCGATGGAGGGGCTCGATGTCGTAGGCGTTCCAGCGCGGTAAACCATCGTGCCCCACCAGAAAGGCAAACAGCAACCCGAACAGTATCGCCGCTCCCGTTACTCGCGGTGTTGCCGACCACCGGGCGAATAGCACAAGCACGCTCAGCAGGAAAAGCGCTCCCAGCATCAGGGCGAAGGGCACCATGTGCGCGATTGCCTGCACCACGTCCGTCGGTACACTTTTGCCCATCAGCTCAGCACCGGGCTGACCGCGCCATTGCAACCCCAGGACTCCTGCCAGCACAAAAAACGCGCTCAAAATCAACCCGGTGAAGCCCATCAATGCTGCTTCACCCGGACGCAAGCCGTTTTTCACCGTCCACAGTGAGCGTAACCTTGCCCCAGCCAGCAGACACAACGGGGGCAGGGCGGGAAGCACATAGCCCGGCAGCTTGGACCTGCTCAGCGAGAAGAAGACCACCACCACCAGCGCCCAGAACGCCCACATCGCCCAAGCACAACAGAGCTTTTCCTTTTCGCACTTCCAGCCGCTCATTGCCTGCCAGCCGATAATCGGCACAAACGCGCTCCAGGGATACATCCCTATCAGCAGCAGGGGGATATAGAACCAGAAGGGGGCAACGTGCCCGAAGTCTTTGCCCAGAAACCGCTGGATATGGTGGTGAACGATGTATTCGCGCACAAACAGGTCGCCCGCCACACGCCAAACCGCCAGGTGCCAGGGCAGAACAACCAGCAGATAGACGCCGATTGCAGGTAGCCAGGGGATGCGCTTCAGCTCCGCCCAGTCACGCCGGAGCAGTATCCACAGCACCAGCGCGCCACCCGGCAACAGTAGCCCAATCAAGCCCTTGGTCATCGTTGCCAGCCCCGCACCTGCTGCCATGAGCAGGTACCACCGGCGGTCGCCTGTGTAGCCCTCGATCCAGCCGATTATTGCCAGCGTAAACCACAGAGTGAGCAGGCTGTCCATAATCGCCTGACGCGCCAGTCCCATCGTGAGCGGACAGAGTGGATAGATAATGAGCGCAAGCCAGCCCACACGCTCCAGTTCACGCCGTTTCGCCCACTGCCATATCAGCCATGCGGTCATCGCCGCTGCGACCGCGGAGGGCAACCGCGCTGCCAGGGGCGTGAACCCGAAAACCTTCATGCACAACGCCTGCATCCAGTAGGTGAGGGGAGGTTTATCGAAGAAAACCCCTGTCCCGACGCGGGGTATCAGCCAGTCACCCGATTCCACCATCTGACGCGCCGCGGTGGCATAGAGTCCCTCGTCCAGGTCAAATAACCCAGCCGCACTCAATCCGAAGAAACAGCCCATGCCGAGAGCAACTAACGGCAGGGCGACAGGCAAAACCGCTATCAGGGGGGATGTTCGCGAACGTGTAACCATATCGCTATGAGGGTTCTCTGCAAAAGTGGTGGATTCCTGTTGGCCCGTCGATGTATACTGAGTATGTCTCGGTGAGGTGATAACACATGGCAATTGTTGTTCCATCCCGACGCATTCGGCTGACCCGGCAGGAGTTTGAGCAGCTACCCCAGGGTCCGCCATATTACGACTATATCGGCGGAGAGGCTATCGAAGTGAATCGACCTTCAGGACGCCACCAGCAGCTGGTCGTGTGGCTGTCTGCCTCTTTGTGGCAGTTTGTGCGCAGTAAAGGTCTTGGCGAGGTGTGGGCTGATATTAACGTGGACATGCCGACAGGGGATGTGCTCAGCCCGGATATAGTGTATCTAAAGACCGATCATCTGGAGCGATACGATGAGGAAAGGGGTTACGTCGTAGGCACGCCAGACCTGGTGGTCGAGGTTCTTTCGCCAAGCACTGCTGCCTACGACAGGGTGGACAAATTCGATGCCTATCGGCGAGCAGGCGTGCCTTGGGTGTGGCTTGTCGACCAAGATACCCTGGTTATTGAAGAGTATCAGTGGACGCCTGAGGGCTACCTGTGTGTAGAGACAGTAGGCGGACACGCAATCTTTCAGCCTCGCCTGTTCCCTGAGTGGCAGGTTCGTCTGGAAGAGGTGTTCGCCCCAGGCAGGGGAGGATAGCGGATATCCACCTGCCTTATTTAGAAGGAGGTGATGGCTATGATTCCTGTACGTGAACGCTTCGTTGTTGACGAAAGCGGCCAGCCTGTGGCAGTGTTGCTTGATATCGAGGTGTACCGGCAGCTCATGGAAGCAGTAGCGGAGCTCGACGCAATCCGAGCATACGACGAAGCTAAAGCATCAGGGGAAACCCCAGTATCTTTAGAAGAAGCTTTACATGCTACTGAAAGAGATTAGACATCGGGCATCGCAGTGATATATACCGGAACTGGCGCCTAGGCAAGCAGGGCGCCCGAAGGCGCCCTGTGTCCTACACCAATTTCCTCACCGCCTCCAGCGCAGCATCGTAGTTCGGGTAGCTGGCGATTTCGGGCACGTACTCCACATAGCGGATAACCCCATTGCGGTCTATCACGAAAATCGCGCGGCACTCCAGGCGCAGCTCCTTCACCAGCGTGCCGTATGCCTGCGCGAAGGAGGCGTCTCGGTGGTCAGAAAGCACTTTCACGCGGTCGATGTTCTCCGCCCCGCAGAAGCGAGCCTGCGCGAAGGGCAGGTCCATGCTCACCGTCAGAATAGCCACATCCTCCGGTAGCTTCGCCGCCTCTTCATTGAACCGCTTGGTTTGCGCGGAGCAGATGCCGGTGTCCAGAGAGGGCACGACGCTCAACAAAATCACTTTGCCCGCATAATTCTTTAAGGAGACGGGCTGTAGCGACTGGTCTATGATGGTGAAATCGGGCGCCTTGTCACCCGGTTTCAATTCCGGTCCGACAAGCGTCATCGGCTGTCCCTTGAACGTCACCGCACCAGGGCGTTCCACTGACATCTTGTTTGCTCCTTTCCATGTTTGTAGGTTTTTGGGCTATTTCAGTATAGCACGCGGGCAAATGCTTAATCAAGATAAAGAGCACTCAGTGTGTTTGTTCAAGGTCTGAACGCGGCACATAACTTCATCTCATGTGATTTTAAGGACGAGATGCTTTGCTGACGTTCTTCTGGAGGGCGAGGCGCCTGCCGAGCCGTCACCCTCCTCTCTACCTACCGCGCAGGCGATGGGAACTCCGGCGGTGCTTCCCGAGCCAATTTCATCAGCACCTGCACTGCCTTTTCCAGCTGGCGGTCGCGTCCGGCAGCGAGGTCTTCGGGCATGTCTTCCACCACGTAGTCGGGTATAGCACCGTTGTGTTCCATGTTCACGCCCCTGTCGATGGTGAACCAGCCTCTCCCCGGCGTGGCAACGGAACTGCCATCAATCAGCGGACGCCTGCCCGTGCTGATAACCCCGCCGGCGGTGGGCATACCAATCACGGGACCCCGCTTCAGTGTCTTGATGGCGTGCGTGAAGATTTCGGCGTTGCTGAAACTGCGCTCGTTGCACAGTACGGCGATGGGCTTCGTCCACACGTACAGCGGCAGGCGGTCCTGCGGATAGCCCGGTTCGCCGCCACGCGAGAGGGTATAGGCATGTCGTTTCGCCATCAGAATCGCCAGCAGGTAGTCGGTAGTCCAGCCGCCTCCGTTGAAGCGCACGTCAATCAACAGCCCTTTCTTACCGTAGGCAACCGCGTGCAGCTGGCGGATGAACTCGTACACGTTCAGTTCGCCCATGCCCTGAATGTGCACGTAGCCCAGCTCGCCGCCCGATTGCTGTTCCACCCACTGGCGGTTGCTTTTGACCCAGTGCTCGTACCGGGCGCGTCGAAAGTCTGAGAAGGAGACAGGGCGTAGAATGACGGTGCGCTCTTTGCCGTCCGCAGAACGCACCAGCAGCTCCGTCTTCTCGCCGACGGTGCCGTTCAGCAGTTGCCAGACATTCGTGGTTGGAGTGATGCGCTTGCCGTTGATTGCCAGCACTCGCTCGCCGGGTTTCAGGTTCACATCTGCACGCGAGGCAGGCGTTTTCGGGATGACCGATTCGATAGTCAATCCCTCACCCTCGCGCGTGTTTGCCCATACCACGCCCAGTATGCCTGTCTCCGTCGATTCAGGATTGGACGTCTGGCGAGGGGTGAAGCCCACGTGCGACGAGTTCAGCTCGCCCAGCAGCATGTAGATGACAGCGGTGAAATCGCGGTCTTCGGTGACGTGCGGCAGGTAGGTGCGATACTTACCTCGCATTGCCGCCCAGTCGGTGCCGTGGAAGCGTTCGTCGTAGAAGACCTGATTCAGGGTGCGCCATACCGCATCGTAGATGTATTCGCGTTCGGCGGCGAGGTCTACCCGCATCTGTGCGCTGAAGTCGGTCGCCTGCACGTTGCCCCCTGCCGCGGCGATGCGTGAGATGCGCCCACGACTCAGGAAGGTGAGGCTGTTGCCGTCACTGCTCCAGCGGATGTCACTCGGCGACGCGCCGCCAGTAGTCAATCGTTTCTCGTCGCTGCCATCCCAGCCAATAACGTACAGGTCACTCTGCCCCTGGTAGCTGCTGCGGAAGGCAATCTTCTTGCCGTCGGGCGAGAGGGCTATCTCCTGTACGCCACCGACGTAGCGCGTCACCTGTCGCACGCGGTCGTGGATGTCTTCAAAATCTATCTGTACCGGCTCCTTCTCCTTGCCGTCCTTCGGTTTCTCCTCGGGCTTCTTCGGGGCGTCGTAGCGGGCGTCCTCTTCGTCCTGCCAGTCCGCCTTGCTTTTCTCGTCGTCCGCCTTGCGCAGGAACAGGTAACAGATATTGAAATTGCGTCCGTCGCGCTGTGACAGGAACGCCAGCGCACGCCCGTCCGCCGACCACGAGGGATTGATGTCGTTGTTGGGGTGACGGCTGATATTGACGCTTTTGCCGTCATCGACGGAGAGGATGTAGATGTCGCTGTTGTACTCGTTGTCCTCCATCTCGTACGCTATCCAGCGGCTATCAGGCGACCAGACGAACCGTCCCAGATTCCAGTGGCGTAACAGGACGCGCTCCGTCTTCGTCTCCATATCCAGCAGAATCAGGTCACCGTTGCCGCGACGGAAGGCAATCTTCTTGCCGTCTGGTGAGAAGACGGGCGAGGTATCGGGCAAGGGGGAGTTGGTCAGCCGTTCGGTGTTCAGCTTCGTTGTACGACGCAGGCGAGGCTCTTCGGGGTCTTCGGAGGTGACCAGGTACAGGCTCGTGGTGCCGCCGCGCTCGGAGGCGAAGACCAGCGATTTGCTGTCGGGCGACCAGGCGAGATCGTACTCAGGCTCTACCGTTTCGGTGAGGCGACGGGCGGAGCCTCCCTCAGGATAGCGAGTGACGAACACCTCTCCACGCACCATAAACGCCACCTCCTTGCCGTTGGGCGCGATGGCGAACTCGGACACGTCACCGCTACGCACCTGTTGCCAGAAACCCTGTGGTTTGCGCGCATCGGCAGCGGGGGCGGTGATGTTCAGAATGCGTATCTCACCCGTAGTGGGGTTCAGAGTACACAGGTCCATGCCCTGCTCATAGGCGATGAGGCTGCCGTTGCGGGCAATCTGTGGGAAGCGCACTCCATCGCCTTTGTAGCGGGTCAACTGCTTCACCGTCGTCTTGTCGGTGATGTCTATTACCCACAGGTTGTAGGTGCCGTCGAACTCAGAAAGGAAATAGAGCTTCTTGCCGTCGGGTGACCACATCGGGAAGGTGTCAGAGGTATCCGTCTGCGTCAAGCGGGTGAACCTGTCTGCTTTCAGGTCGTGCAACCAGATGTCTCCAGTCGCACTGCCTCTGTAGCCCTTGCGCCACCAGCTGGAGTCGCGTCGTACGAAAGCAACCCTTTCCCCATCGGGCGAAAGAGCGGCGGGCGTGCCGGTCGCGTTGTGCAGGCGGTAGGGAGTACCGCCGCTCAGGGGCGCCACGTACACACAGGGCTCTGCCCCGTAGGGTTCCCAATCGCGTGTGGAATCGAAGAGCACCGCTTTGCCGTCGGGAGTCCAGCCCAGCGCGCGGTCTCGCCCGGACCAGTAGGTTAACCTCTGAATCGTTCCATCGCGCAGGTTCAGCACGAACACATCGTCGTTGCCGTATCGGTCTGAGGTGAAGGCGATTCGGGTACCGTCCGGTGACCATACCGGAGCGAAATCGTAGCCTTCATGAACAGTCAACCGTTTCGCCTCTCCGCCGGCACTGCTCACCAGCCACAGGTCGCCCTGCCACGAGAAGGCGATTTGTTTGCCATCAGGCGACGGAGCGGGGTAGCGGGCAAAGCGGACGGCGGTTTGGGCGGTGCAATGGATTGCCAGAAGGAGAATAACCCCGGCGAACGCGCTAAATCGAATCAGCGACTTCATGCTGTGCCTCGATGACCTCCGTAGACAATGTTGTGTACAACCTGCAGGTTGCGTTTGCTGTGCCTCGCGCATGCCAGCGGCCTGTCAAACCTTAATCTTGTGACGTTACAGGTTCTGGTCTGCCATCATGTCGTTTCCCTACCATTGAAATGGTGGGATAGGGTGACAATAAACCTGTCTTCACAGGTTGTTCAATCCGCGCAGGCGGATTTTGCCTCCTTCATAGCCCATGATTTCAATCGTGGGGCTCAGTTTGCCTGCATCCGATTCGCTGTCGTTCTGAGCGCAAGCGAAGAATCTCGTTGTATCGCCTCCTGTTCCTGGTGAGGGCGGGGCTCCGTCCGAACCGTTGACCTTCGTCAAGGGCGCACAGACGTGCACTACCCCAAACAGGGTGGTCACGACGGAGCGTGACCCTCCAAAAAATTGGAGATTTGACAGACCGCCAGCCTGCGGCTACAGGGGCCAGATCCCTCCTGTAGAGGCGACCTCATATTCATTCGCCCTGTACTCCCGTCATGCCTGCACAAATAGAGATGCAGGAATGCCAACGGCTCGGCAAGAGCCTCGCCCTCCCCCGTAATCCACACAGCCTTGACGAACCCGCCCAATCTCCTGTATAACTATGCGGTAAGGCAAGGAGGTATAGAAGATGCAGTTATCTCTCAATGGCAGATGGAATCTCTTTTACTTTGAGCCGGGACAGGGCGTGCAGAAAGGGGCACACCGCGAAGACTTTAGCGAGCGCGACGCCATCGCGGTAGACGTGCCCGGCGACGTTCACACCGCACTGATTCGTGCGGGCATCTTGCCCGACCCCTATTATGACGAGAACCCCGAAGCCTGTGGCTGGGTGGAGGACTACGAGTGGTGGTATCGCACCCGATTCTCCGTGCCCTCCGACATGCAGGGCGAGCGGTTTGACCTCGTGTTCGAAGGGCTGGATACCCTCGCCGACATCTACCTGAACGGCGAGAAGGTTGGCTCCGCGCAGAACATGTTCACGCCATATCGTTTTGACGTCACCGAACACCTGCGCCGAGGCGGGGAGAACACGCTGGCGATATGTTTCCACTCCGTCGTGCTGGAGGCGGAAAAGAAGGATGTCTCCCGCTACTGGGCGGCGTTCTACAAGCCCCGCGTGTGGGTACGCAAGGCGCAGATGAACTGGGGCTGGGACTGGGGACCCCGTTTCGTGACCGTCGGCGTGTGGCGTCCCGTCAGGCTGGAGGCGCATTCGGTGGCGCGTATCGCCCACCTGTTCGCCCATACCCTCCGCCTCACCGAGAACGGTGCGGAGGTGCGCTTGAGCGCGGAGATAGAGGCCATCGGTGAAGAGCAACGCCCGCTGGTGGTGAGCTTCTTTGTGCGCGACCACGGACAGGACTGGGGTGTGAGCGCACCGGTCATCGACGGCAAGGCGGAGACCACCTTGTGGATGGATGCGCCCCAGCTTTGGTGGACGCATGACCTGGGCAAGCCGCACCTGTACACTGTAGAGGCGGAGCTGCGGGACGGCGCGAAGGCGGTACATGCCGATTCTATACGATTCGGCGTGCGCACTATCGAGGTAGACCAGTCGCCCGGGCTGGAACCGGAGACCACGAACTTCACCTTTGTGCTCAACGGCGTGAAGATATTTGCGAAGGGGGCGGACTGGATTCCCGCCGATAACCTTATCGGCTCGATACCCGCCGAACGCTACCGCAAGCTGGTGCAGATGGCGCGCGACGCCAATATGAACATGCTGCGCGTATGGGGAGGGGGAATCTACGAATCGCCAGAGTTTTACGACGCCTGCGACGAGATGGGCGTGCTGGTGTGGCAGGACTTCATGTTCAGCTGCGCCGCCTACCCCGATGATGATGAGGATTTCGTGAAAGAGGTACGGCGCGAGGCGGAGGTGGTGGTCAAGCAGCTGCGCAACCACCCGTGCATCGCTCTGTGGTGCGGAAACAACGAAAACCAGTGGATTGACAGCATGATTCACTGGAACGAGCCGGAGTTTCCCTTCTTCGGCAAGCGTATCTACGATGAAGTGCTGCCGCAGGTGTGCGCTCAGCACGACCCTTCGCGTCTTTACTGGCACGGTAGCCCCTGGGGCGGGGATGACGCCAACAGCGACAAAACAGGCGACAAGCACAACTGGCAGGTGTGGGCGGGCATGATTTACCCGCGAACGAGCCGCGAAGAACCTCGTTCTAACCCCACGCCGGAGGGCGTTTCCTACCGTCACTACGCGCACGACAGGGGGCGATTCATCAGCGAGTTCGGTATGCACGGCGCGCCTGCACTGCGTACCCTGCAGCGCAATATCCCGCCGGAACAGTTCTTTTACGACAGCGAGGGCTTCCTCTACCGTATCAAGGACCCCGACACCTCGCGTAAGGAGCGCATGTTCGAGGCGCATGTGTGGCAGCCCAGGGACATTCAGGAGTTTGTGCTGTTGTCGCAGTTCGTGCAGGCGGAGGGACTGAAGTTCGGCATCGAGCACTACCGCCGACGCAAGTTCGAGTGTAGCGGCGCGCTCTTCTGGCAGCTGAACGACTGCTGGCCCGGCATCTCGTGGAGCGTGATAGACTACTATCTGAACCCCAAAGGGGCATACCATTACGTCGCCCGTGCCTTCGCTCCGCTTCTGTACACTTTCCGGCAGGAGGAAGACGGCTCGGTGACCCTGTGGGGCGTGAACGACCGCACAGAGCCTGCATCCGGTGACCTGCGCATTCGTCGGATGCGCCTGGACGGCACGGTGATTTCGGAAGAGGAGCACCGGGTGCAAGTGCCCGCCAACAGCAGCCAGCAATTGCTGCGTCTTGCTCCAGCAACAGACCCTGCGACCGAGTTTCTGGTAGTACAGGTAAAGCGAGGGCATCACGCGCCCGACAACGTGCACTTCTTCGCCGAGTGGAAACACCTGAAGATGCCGAAAGCAGCGGTGCAGGCAGTGTTCACCCCGAAAGGGCAGGAGGGCAGTTGCTGGGAGTGCGAGCTGCGCTCCGATAAGGTTGCGCACTTCGTGCATCTGGTGTTCCCACAGGATGCGGTGCAGGTCAGCGATAACTACCTGTTGCTGCTACCCGGCGAGCCGCGCACCATCGAGTTCACCTGCCCAGAACCCTGCGACCCTCGACAGGTGCAGGTGTGGGGCTTCAACGTGGGTAAGGTGGAGTGTGAGGTGAGGGGGTAGCCCCGGCAAGATGTCACGCCGGCTGAGAACTGTTACTCCGCCGCACATGATTATTAGGTATGGGCAGAGCAGTTCCGCCTGCTGTCATTCTGAGCGAAGCGAAGAATCTCGTTTTGCCAACACGCTGAGATGCTTCGCTGGCGCTCAGCATGACAAAAATGGACGCGCTCTCTGTCATTCTGAGCGAAGCGAAGAATCTCGTTGTATCGCTACCTTGAGATGCTTCGCTAATGCTCAGCATGACAAGAACATACGTCAGTCTGTCATTCTGAGCGAAGCGAAGAATCTCGTGTTAACGATACCGTGAGATGCTTCGCTTACGCTCAGCATGACAGGAAAGCGCCTTTGTCCAGAACATACATATCTGATTCAGGTAGCCTGCCCCGAATCACGGGTGTCTTGGTAGTTGTCGGGCAAGAAATCTACCGAAAGCCCGAAGTCCTTTGAACGGTGGCTTCAGCGGCGTGCCCCGCGTGAAGGGTAACCGACTACAGCACCTTCCTCGCTTCCTGCCCGTACAGGTTCCCTGCGACATGCCACCAAGCCTGCGTCAGGTGGTACGCCGCTTTCCATGCACTGCCCTTGTAAGTGTGCGTCGGCTGACCGTTTTCGTCCAGCGTTTCGAAGTACTCGCCGTACTCGGGGTCATGGAAGCGCTTCAACATTGTGTGGCAGACCTGCGCCAGCCGTTCGCGGTATCCTGCTTCTCCCGTTAACCGCCACCAGAGCGACAATGCGCCCAACGCCTCACCTTGCGTCCAGTAGATAATGTGTCGATTCACGGGTTCGCCTTCGGGCGTGACGGTCTGGATAAAAGCCTCTCGTTTGTCATCCCAGCCGTGCTGCAGGCAGAAGCGCAACAACGTATCGGCAACAGGAGCGAACTGCTCTGTATTCAACTGCAATCCGGCCACGCGCAGGAACCACGCCGCTTCCAGATTGTGCCCGATACTCACGTTGCCTCCGGTGGCGTCCACGTTCTCGCTCCAGTCGTTCAGGAACCACTCGCGTGCGCATCTCCCGTTAGGATGAAGCGTTCGCATGGCGACGACTTGCGCCAGCTCGCGCAAGTGCTCTCCGGCAAAGGGGGAACCGCAGAACGCCGACACCGCCGACGCCGCCTCCATGCTGTGCAGCTGCGTATCCAGTCGTTTAGTGTTGTCCAGCGGGAACAGGCAACGGGTGAGCGACTGCACGTAGCCGCCCCTGTCGGCATCCCACAGGTGTTCGTGCATCCAGTGCAGACCTTCTTCGGCATCGTGCAGGAGGACATCATCATGGATGGCATGTCCCGCGCAGGCGAGAGCGTACACCGCAAAGGCGTGACCGTACGCCATCTTGCTGCCGTTGGTCAGTTCGCCCTCGCGCGAAACCGTCCAGAACCAGCCTCCGCACTTGGGGTCGTGCATCTTCTCCTGTAGAAAGCGCACACCGTGCTCCACCAGCTCTCTCCACGCGCTGTCGCCTGTCCACAGGGCAGCGATGGCGAAAGCGTAGGTCATCCGCGCCTGCATCACCAGGAACTTCTGCCCGTCGCCGTAGCGACTGCCGTCGCGGTTGAGATGTGTCCAGAAGCCGCCATGTTCACGGTCTACGGCGTGTTCCGCCCAGAACTGCAGATTGCGCAGCACGTGCGTTTTAATCTGCTGTGCGGAAGGCAGGCTCATCTCACTCATAGGCTCTGCTCTACACGTTGCAGGTTTGGGTTGTCACAGGCTCTGCGTCCCTCTTTCGCTATGTGCGCCCAGCGGTCACCTGTTTTCACGCGCACGACATCGGCGGTGAAGTCAGTCACCGTGCCCTCCACCGAGCTGTTGGAGAAGAAGGACGAACCGACGCCGTAGATGTCTACCGGCACGCCTTCCTCCTCGAATTGGCGAATGCGCTGTACGTTGAAGCCACCTGTTGCCACGATTTTGATTTGCCTGCAGTACTCCGCCGCCCGCTCGCGCCATTCAGCGGGCAGGCTCCAGTCTTTCCATGCCTCGTTCAACGCCTCGCGCAGGGTGCGGATGAGCGTAGGGCTGACGCCATAGAGCGATGGGTCGTCGGGAAGGTGCTGCAGGCTCCGGTCGCGCAGTTCACCACCCGTGTCGGGGCGGACGCCGAACAGTTTATATCGTTGCGCCCCCTCGTGGTCGCCGGATTCCACCGCCTGCCGGTAGCGTTCGAAGAAGGCTCTGGCAACCTGCAGGGAGGTATTCACGCAGTCATTATGGAAGTCCACCAGCGCAATGCGTGGCACACCGGGCGGGAGAATACGGGCGAACTGCAGCATCAGTTCGGTGGTATCGCCAAGGAAGCAGGCGATCATCGCGTGTGCAACAGTTCCGCCGGCCTGCCCACCCCACAGCGAGGCCTGGGCAGGGGTGGAGACAAACGGCAGGGTGCTCGCTGCGAAGTCGTGGTTATACCGTTGCACGCCGATATAATAGGCGTAGCCGTCTATCGCCTGTGTGGCGGGCAGGTCGAAGCGAGCGGGGAAGAACAGCACCGGTTTGCCTCGCGCCGCCTGTATCAGGTAATAGGTATTGGTGGCGATTCGGCTGGCGCGGGTGAGCACGCCCAGCGTCGGCGTCTCCAGAATGGCAAAGTGGCGATAGCGTCCGCGTACCTTCAGCACGGGGGTAACCTCCAGCGGATTGCCGGCGTAGGGAGCGAGGTCGCCGTCCTGCACCGCCAGAATCTCCAGTTGGTCGCCTGTGGGGATAAAGGTGTCGCCCTCCCATTCGCCGCTGCACCGCTGCAGGATGGCTATCGCCGCGTCTACACCGGCCACCACCGTGAAGGGCTTGCGTCGGGGAAACCACTGCATTTCCACGACGGCATCACCGGTGAGTACGTGGTGGTAATCGGTGATGCCCTGTGCCTCCAGCAGGGTAGAGTGCCCGCGAAACCGATAGCCTTCCCGCGCCAGCTGCGTGAGGATGGTCATGCCGTTCCAGAAGTAGCGGTCGCTATACTCCCCGCGCCGAATGCCCTCCCAATCCAGTTTCAGTTTGTCTGCAGGTATCCGCTTGCCGTCGAAGATGCTCATCTCTGTGTTCACCGTATATCTTTTACCACCTTCACCCCGTGCATTGCCAGATGGTACAGGGCGATTTTGTGGCACAGGTCGCCGGGGTGGGGCAGGATACCCAGCTCCTGCGCGAGGTCAGGGGCGATGTCGTAGGTGTCTGTGCAATCGGCAGGCACGATTACCCTGCCGGGCAGATTGTGCGCCAGCAGGTGCGTGTGCAAGTAGGTCGCCAGCAGGTAGACGCCCAAGTCGGTTCCGCAGCCGGTGACCACAAAATGGGTGACCTGCGGATTGTCTATCAGCCAGGGTTCCAGACTGGTGGCGGTCGCGGGGTGAAAGGAGTTCTTCACGAACACGGTGAACAGGTCGCGAAAGGGCAGGGAGGCAATCTCCGGGACCAACCGCGCTTCCGTTGTGCCGCGAACCGCGTGTGCGGGAAAATGACGAAACTCCTCCGCGTCGTCGCTGTGGCTATCCACCACCAGCACGAAGTTCTGCGTGCCCCACTCATGCGCCCGGATGAACAGGTTACGCAGGCGAGGGAGCATGGTGCGGATGCGCACGCTGGCGAGACTACCCTCATGCGCAAAGGCGTTCACCGTATCCACCGCAAACAAGGCAACCGCCTCAGGGGAACCTGCGGGCGCGAGGATGTCCTCTTCCCACTGTGCTTCGGGAAGGTGGGTAAACCACTCATCTATGAAACGGAGAGCAGATTCTCCGTGAAGGGCATGTTCCATCGCTTTTTGTTTTCTCTGGTCGTATCTGGTATCTCCATTATATCACAGGCAAACAGTCAGGCAATTGCTCTTGACAACTTGCACGCCCTGTTTTATGCTATATCCAGCGTTCTATCGCAAGAGGTTATTCCGTATGCTTACCGTATGGGTGATATGTCCTGACGCAGTGTTGCGGGAACGTCTGTTGCGGTGTTTGCAGACGGTCACGCTCGCTGGGTGCCGTTGGGCGGGATACTCTACCGCAACTGGAAGCGCGACCTGTCGGAGTGGGACCCTCACTGGAACAAGCCCATTACGCAGGACTGGTAGCCTCTCGGCGCGAATTACCATCCTGCTATGATCAGTGCTATCGACTTACGCTGTGAGTATCTGGCGCGCCCGATGGGGGTAGATACCCCCCAGCCGCGACTGAGCTGGACGCTGTGGTCGCGCGAGCGTGGGCAGCGACAGACCGCTTACCGGATACTTGTCGCCAGCACACCGGAACTGCTGGCGCGTGACGAAGCCGACCTGTGGGACAGCGGCAAGGTAGACTCCGACAACACCTGCCATATCCCCTATGCAGGCAAACCTCTGCGCTCGCTGCAGAGATGTTACTGGAAGGTGCGCGTGTGGGATGCAGAGGGACGTCCTTCCGACTGGAGCGAGGTCAGCTGGTGGGAGATGGGCATTCTGCACCCGCAGGAGTGGCAGGCGAAGTGGATCAGTGCGCCCGTCGCCGAGCCCGCCCCGCTGTTCCGTAAAGAGTTCACCGTTCTACCCGGCTTACAGCGCGCACGCGCCCTCGTCTGCGGACTGGGCTACTATGAGCTGTACCTGAACGGCAGGCGCGTCGGCGAGCAGGTGCTGGACCCCGCTCAAACCGATTACGAGAAGCGAGCGTTCTACGTGGTACACGACGTGACCGATGCCTTGCGCGAGGGGGGGAACTGCGTGGGCGTGATGCTGGGCAACGGTTGGTACCATCAAGCAGTGGTGTGGGGTGGCATGTCGTACGGGGAACCTGTGCTGTTATTGCAACTGGTGCTGGAATATGCGGATGGCAGTCGCGAACTGGTCTGCACGGATGAAACATGGAAAACCCATCCCGGACCTGTGCTGAAGAACAACGTGTACGCGGGCGAAGAGTACGACGCCCGTCTGGAGATACCCGGCTGGAGCGAGGTCGGATTAGATGACTCGGACTGGCAGCCGGTTCGAGCGGTGAATAGCCCCACGCAGAGCCTCCAGAGCCAGATGATGCCACCCATCCGGCGTACGCGCACTCTGCCGACCGTCGCCCTGAGCAGCCCGCAGCCGGGCGTGTGGATTTTCGACATGGGTCAGAACTTCGCGGGATGGGCAAGGTTGCGGGTGCAGGCTCCTGCAGGTACAACTATTACCCTGCGTTTTGCGGAGGCTTTGAACGCTGATGGCACGCTCAACCCCGAAAGCACAGGCGTCTTCGCCACGCACGTTGTGCAGACCGACCGTTACACCTGCAAGGGCAGTGGGGTAGAGGTGTGGGAGCCGCGATTTACCTACCACGGGTTCCGCTATGTGGAGATGACTGGCTATCCGGGCGCCCCTGCGCCCGACATGTTAGAAGGGGTAGTGGTACACACTGCCGTGCAGCCTGCGGGCACGTTCGAGTGCTCCGATGAGATGCTCAATCGCATCCACCGCACCGCGATATGGACGGAAATCAGCAACCTCCACAGCATCCCCACCGACTGCCCGCACCGCGAGCGATGCGGTTGGCTGGGCGACGCGCACGTCTCCGCCGAGATGACCATCTACAATTTCGAGATGGCAAACTTCTGGGCAAAATATCTGGAGGATATCGAAACCTCGCTGACTGAGAAGGGGTTGCCCACATTTGTCGCGCCGGGCAAGCGCAAGATCGGCGAGGCGTCGCCCGATTGGGGAACTGCTATCGTGCAGATCCCCTGGTACCTGTATCTCTACTACGGCGACACGCGTGTGCTGGAACGCCATTATCCCACGATGAAGCGATGGGTGGAACATCTGCAAAGCATTTCGGAAGGCTACATCGTCTCTGCAGGGTTAGGCGACTGGTGCGCGCCCGGCTCGGTGCCCGGCAACACACCTATCCCCATCACCTCCACCGCCGTGTTCTATCTGGATGCGGTGCTGATGGGCAAGATAGCGCGCGTGCTAGGTCAGGGAGAGGACAGCCGACAATATAACGAGTTGGCGCAACGGATTAAGCAGGCGTTTGTGGAGCGCTTTTACGACAGGACGAACCATACCTTCGGCAGTCAGACGGCGGATGCGCTCGCGCTGGCATGGGGACTGGCTCCTGAAGGCGAGGAGCAGGCAATCGCCGATAGTCTGGCGCGCGATGTGATGGAGAAACATGGTGGACATCACTCCACCGGCATTCTCGGCAGCCGCCACCTGTACTGGGCGTTGAGCGAGTACGGATACGGCGATGTGGCGATGACCATCCTGCACCAGAGCGACTATCCAAGCATTGGTCATCTCTTCCAGCTGGGCGCGACCACCTTCTGGGAGTACTGGGGCGAACCCAGAATTGACGAGCAGGAGGGACCGCGCTCTTACAACCACCCGATGCAGGGCGGTTTCGATGCGTGGTTCTTCTACGGGATAGCAGGCATTCGTCCCTCTGAGGAGGGTCCAGCGTTCAAGCAGATTGTGCTCAGACCGCAAATACTACCCGGTCTCACGTGGGCAAGGGCGAGCTACCGCACGATGCATGGGCTAATTGTGAGCGAGTGGTACCGAGATGGTAACCGTGTTACCTGGAAGGTGGTGATTCCGCCGAACGCGACGGCGCTGGTGCGTATTCCCTCTCTGGAGCAGGAACTGGCGTCAGGGGAGTACGAGTTTGAGCTGATGGTGTGAGAGCGGGGGCGACGGTCTCAATCTACAGGTATGTCCCTGACCTTCTTTCCCGTTCGCACATTCCAAATCTTCACTCTGCCTTCCGCGTCGGCGGTGATAAGCCGTTTGCCGTCGGGTGTGAACAGGACTGCAGTCACTTCTAACGGATGCGCAGACCAGCGGTGTATGGGACGCATGGTAGCGGTATCCCACACGACCACGATGCCATCTTCGGATGCACTCACCATGCGCTTGCCATCTTTACTGAGGGCGATTTGCCGGACTGTCGCATTGTGAGCTGTTTCCTGTGGCTGCAGAGGATATACAGGAGATGTAGATGGCTGGAGCGGGTATTGGACTCCGATAACGGAGACGCGGACACGCCCTGCTTCATCGCCCCACACAATGTGTTTTCCATCGGGAGCAATGGCGAATGCGCTCACGAGCGATAGAGGCAGAAGCGGCAGGAAGCGAGGGTTATCCTCTCGCAATGCATGAAGGTTGTTCTCTACCCGAAACATTCTGAGCCTTGTACCGAAGAGTGCAAACACCGCCGAGCCGTCCCCCGCGAATGCAAGCGAACGGATCTCGGGGAGAATCGATGAAGTGTGTGCGGACTCAGCAACCAGTGTTGCAAGCGGTCTGTATGAGGACTTACTGTAAAGTTCAATATGAATTCCCCTTTCATTTCGGGATGCCAGCGCAAACAGGGTGCCTGAAGGATGCGGGGCAATCGCCATAAAACTCTGTCCAGTGCTTGCTCCTCCATCTCCTACCTTCAGTGAGTACCTGCCAATGGTTGTGTTCCAGAGGTACACGGTGCTTTGCCCGAAAGTGATGGTAGCCAGTGTCTCATTGTCCAGAAAAGCAGCCTGCGCAACACCCATATGAAACTGCCGCGATACGATGCTCTTCGCCATATCCCATAAAATCAGCTTCTCCGGTGTGCCGATAGCGAGCCACCTGCCGTCTGGGCTGAGCGCAGCACACGAAACGGACACCACAGGCTTAGGGGAGGTGGCTGCCATGGCAGCGTACTCCTCACTGATAGGCTTCTGCCGAAGATATACCTCCAGGTAGGACGGAAAGGATACATGATAATCTGACTTTCGAGCAAGGTCGTCCACCCGCCGCGAGAGCATCCATACTGCCCCTACAAGCACGCATGTGACGATGAGATTGAGAGCCAGAAGTATGGGTAAGAGACGATTAGGCATAGGCTACCTCGCGCATCTCTCTTCACCGTAATCTATGATACCCTGCCTCGCAGGAAACTCCTGCTTTCGTGTCGTATTGTGCGTTGACAACGCGGCTGAGGTGGAGTATGAAGCAATGTCTGCCGATATGCACCTTCATTCTTTTGACAATGGTGACCCTGATGACGACAACGCAAGCTGAACCTTCAATACCTCGTCCCGAGCATCCACGCCCCGATTTTCAGCGCGACCTGTGGCTGAACCTCAACGGCGAATGGGAGTTCGAAATAGACGAACAAGGGGACGGCGAACAGCAAGGCTGGACGTCGGGTAAGAGCTTTTCCAAACGCATCCTCGTGCCGTTCTGCCCGGAGAGCAAACTATCTGGCATCGGCAATACCGACTTCATGACGCATGTGTGGTATCGCCGCCTCTTCCGCGTGCCTGCCAGCATGAAGGGCAAGCGGCTCTTCCTGCATTTCGGAGCGGTGGACTGGCATGCGCGCGTGTGGCTCAACGGTGAGTTTTTGGGCGAACATCGCGGTGGGTATACCCCTTTCCGCTTCGACATCACCCGCCGGGTACGCTCCGGCGATAACGAACTGGTCGTGCACGTGATCGATGAAACGCGCTCCGGCAAGCAGGCAACAGGCAAACAGAGCCATGAACGACACTCCTACGGCTGCGTGTATACCCGCACCACCGGAATCTGGCAAACGGTGTGGCTGGAGGCGACAGGCGATACCTACCTGAAGACCTTCTGGCTGACACCTGACCCCGATGGCGGACGGCTCATCTTTCAGG
>BEHS01000049.1 GCA_002898895.1 bacterium HR16
ACCACCGCCTACGTGTTCGATGTGGTTCCCAGCTACTCGCGCTCGGTCAAAATCGCCGCGCCGGTCAGCGTGGTGGGCAAGGCGACCCAGGACAGATTGTTCTCGGTGGCTGGCGAACTGGGCAAGCGCCCTACCATGGTTCCGGTGACGGTGGACGTGGAGGATGTCGCCACCGGTCGAAAGCGTCGTTTTCAAGCGCAGGTGGTTCAGCATCCTCTGTTGACCGGTCAGCTGGTGTCGCTGGTCGCCTATGAGACCCTTTCGCAGATACGCGGTACGCCCGGCGACTCGCTGGCAAGAGTGCAGTTGACGGTGAGCGCCGAGGAAGTAGGCACCATTACCCGCGAGAACGTGGTGTTCGACGATGTGGATATCGCCAGCGGGGCCACATCCGAACTGGACAATCTGATGAACATCCTCACTGCGAACCCCTTTTACCCGCTGGCGGTAAAAAGCGTGGACCTGCGTGTGCGCATCGAGAGCAAACGGCAGACCGCTACTATCGAGAGGGTATTTGTGCGCAAAGGGCGATATGAGCCGGGTGAGACAGTGCAGCTGGGTGTGGTGTTGAAGCCCTATCGTAGTCAGCCTATCACGCGCGAGGTGAGCCTGGTGCTTCCCCAGAGCCTTCGCAGTGGGCGCTACACCCTGCAGGTACGTGGGGGGATGCAGCCTTCTATCAGCCTGCTGCCCGGACTGGTCATCCGCACCGCTGCGCCGGAGCAAGCACCACCCACCAGCGTGCAGCAGATGGTGAATCGCTTCCTGGAGCGGGAACGCAATAACGACATGGTGGTGCGCCTGCTGTTGCCGACGTCCACGGTGAACATCGGCGGAGAGCGGTTCAGCCAGATGCCGCCCACGATGGGCGCGCTGATGCGTTCGGGTAAAAGCAGTGCGCTGCGTTTGGAACGCGATGAGATTAAGGTGGTGCTGCCCACCGAGTGGGTGTTAAGTGGCTCGCAGATGCTCGTGTTAAACGTACAGCGTCGCGACTCCTCCGAGACACGCCCTGCCGAGCCTCGTGTGCCCCCAGCGGAGTCGATGCCACCGGAGGGTGTTCCACCCGGCGTTCCGCCCGGCGTGCCCGCTACGCTGGGGAACTTCTCGATAGATGAAGAGGCGCAAACCTTCGCGGAAAGTGTGATATCAGTGCCGCCTCGTGAGCCGACGCGCCCCGCGCAAAGCGGCGCAAAACCTGCCTCTGTGCGGCAAGAGAGTGCCCCCGCCCCGCGCGAGGCGACAGAGAGGGAGGAAAAACCGGTAGCCCGCGCCGCGCAAGTCTGGACGCAAACCGAGCAGGCGGATTTCGCAAAGGGTTTCTTTGACCGCACCACCGCCACATCCGAAGGTGATGTGCGCCTTTCACTCACCCTCTCCCGCGCTGTGGATACCGGTAAACCGTTCGTCTGGGCGTTGACGCCCGCCGGCGATGGCACGCTACTCATCGGCACGGGACATGAAGGCGACATCCTCAAGATCTCGCCCGACGGTAAACTCTCGTCGCTGTGCCGTCTGCCGGAGCTGGAGGTACACTGGCTGGTCGCCGACGCCGACGGCTGGCTGGTGGGAACATCGCCACGAGGGCGCGTCTATCGCGTGGCCGCCGACGGCAAGTTCCGGCAGGTAGCGCATCTGGAGCAGGACTATCCCGTTTGTGCGGTGCGTCGCTCAGGCGATTCGGTGCTGATCGGTGCGGGGGGCAGCGCGGGTGTAGTGTACGAATGGCGCGGCGGACAGATGAGCGCTCTGTTGCAGACGGGGCAGAATCACGTCACCGCGCTGGCTGTGGCTGCAGACGGCACAGTATACGTGGGCACGGGCGATAACGCCATGCTGTGGCGCATCTTGCCCCATAACTCTGCTCAGGCGTTGCGCGACTTTGGCGAGGGGGCGGTCTCTGCGCTGGCGGTATGGCAGGATGGCTCGGTGCTGGTGGCACTGCAGTCTCGCTTGCAGGTATTGCGCCTGTATCCTGACGGGCGTACCAAGACAGTAATAGAGCGCACCGAGAACCCCATTCTGGCGTTCATCCCCGCACCCGATGGTAGTGTGTTCGCCGTCGGCAGCAGTGTGGTTTATCAGATATTCCCCGATAATCGGGCGAATCTGGTGGAGAACCGGCTGGATGTGGACTTCGTGACGGGGGTGTGGTGGCAGAACGCGCTGTGGCTGGGCACGGCAAACGGTGGCGAGGTATACACTGCCAAACTCGATGGCGGAGAGGGCACGTATACTTCGCCGGTACACGACGCCAAGGTGCACGCTCAGTGGGGCGCACTCTACTGGATAGCGGAGACGCCGGAAGGCACCTCCATCGAGATAAGCACCCGCAGCGGCAACGTGCCCGAACCGGACGCCAGCTGGAGCGCGTGGAGTAGTCCGCTGACGAGCCCGGGCGAGGTGGTCACCAGTCCACCGGCGCGCTATGTGCAGTATCGGGCGGTGCTACGCACGCAGAACCCGCAGGTCAGTCCTCGCCTGCAGTCGGTGTCGCTGTACTATCGCACGCAAAACCAGCCCCCGCGCGTGACCCTGAAATCGCCCAGGGGCGGCTCGGTGCTGTCCGGCGAGCAGAACATCGAATGGCAGGCGGAAGACCCCGATAAAGATACTCTCAGCTATCGGGTGTACTATCGGGCGGAGGGTGAGCGCGAATGGCAGGAGATACAGTCGCCGCGTAATGGCACCTCTGCATCCCCTCCGCGCCCGTCGGAGAAGAAACCTGTTCAGCAGGAGGCAGCAGATGAGGCTGTACCGACCGTAGAGGAGATGATGGCGGAACTGCGCCAGCAGGTGGATAGCGACCCGACTATTCCCGAAGAGGTGAAGACACAGATTCTGGCGAGTGCGGAGCGCGATTTGCCACAGGTTCGCGCTGCGATGCAGGAACAAGCTCGGGCGGAGGCACAAGTGGAGAGAGCACCTGCACCACCACCCCCTGCTCCACCGTCTGCCGCTACCTCGCGCAAATGGGATACGAAGTCGCTCAAAGACGGGGTATATCGCCTGCGTGTGGTGGCATCTGACCGTCCCTCCAACGCCACCGACGCCCTGTCCGCAGAAGCGGTTTCGGAGCCGGTTATCGTGTGCAACAGTAAACCGGTCATCGTAGTGCCGTCGCGAGATGGGCTACAGGTGGAAGCAGACGGCGTGGTGCAGGTATCGGGCTTTGTCCTACAGAAATTAGTGCCGGTGACCGCCGTGCAGGTACGCATCGATGAAGGGGAGTGGCTCGCCGCGGAAGCGGGCGACGGGGTGTTTGATAGCTCGCTGGAGACGTTTCGCTTCCACTCGGAGAAGCTGTCGAAGGGCGAGCATCAGGTAAGTGTCAAAGCGTTTAATGCGGCGGGGCTGAGCGCAACATGGCAAAAGAAGGTCACCGTGAAATAGGCTTTTCTTCGGAGGTTGACGATGAAGCTCTCTGTCATTACCGATGAAATATCGCAGGACCTGGAGCATGCCATTCGGGTGATGCAGGAGTACGGCGTCACCGGGGCGGAACTGCGCGGGCTGTGGAACGTCAACATCGCCGACATCGACGATGCCACCGCCCGACGCGCGAAGAAGTTGCTGGATGCTAACGGTATTAAAGTGTCCAGCATCGCCTCGCCGTTCTACAAGTGCGACCTGTTCGAGCAGAGTGGCGAGGTGAAGGGACCGATGCATCTGGCCACACCGCGTGACCTCAGCGAGCAGATAGACATGCTGCACCGCTGTATAGACCTGGCGCACTTCTTTGAGACGCCGATTATCCGCGTTTTCTCGTTCTGGAAGCGCGGCGACCTGACGCCGGACATCGAAAAGCGCATTATCGATTCCTTCGCCGAGCCGGTGAAACTGGCGGAACAGGAAGGGGTCGTGCTGGTTCTGGAAAACGAACATTCTTGCTACATTGGCACCGGCGCGGAAGCGGCTCGAGTGGTGCGGGCGATAGGCTCGCCGCATCTGCGAATCTGCTGGGACCCGGGCAACGCGCTATGCGCGGGCGAGACGCCCTACCCCGACGGCTATGAGGCGGTGCGTGAGATGGTGGCGCATGTGCACGTGAAGGACGGTGTGCTGGAAGATGGCAAAGTGCGCTTCGTGGTGGTGGGCGAGGGCGTGATAGATTATACAGGGCAGTTCGACGCCCTGCGTCGCGACGGCTACACCGGCTGGATTTCGCTGGAGACGCACGCGCGGATAGACGGTGACGCCGAGCGCGCCTCTCGCTTGAGTTTGCAAGCGCTCAGACAATGGATTGAGGAGTAGATGTGAAATGGCAAGACGCAGTGATACACCAAAACGCACGGTTTCGCACGAGGACGACCTGCTTTCCCTGCGCAATATTCGTGCCGGGTTTGCTAAAAAGGTGCAGGCGGTTTCGCTGGCGTTCGTTATCGTCATGGCGCTAGGCATGGTGGCGTACTTCGGTACGGTGCCCACAGGAGGTCCTGCCGGTGGCGAGCGCAGTCAAAACGTTGCCCTTGTCAACGGCGAGCCGATTCAGCGTGAGCAGTTCGAAATGATGGTCAGCGAAAAGTCTCGCGAGAAAACGATGCTGTCGGGAGACGCGCTCGCGGCAGTCGGCGTACGGGCAGAGGTGTTTCGTGAGCAGGTGGACCAGCTGCTTATCACGCAGGCGGCGGAGAAGGAAGGTATTTCCCTCTCCGATGGAGACCTGAACCGCGAGATCGACAAACTGGTAGACCAGCAGGTGAAGCAGGAACGCGAGCGGGCTGCGCAGGGCAAGCAGATAACCGACCAGCAGTTCGAAATGATAATCCGCAGCGCGATGGGCAAGAGCCTCGCCGAATGGCGCGAGGAGCTGAGGCAGAACTGGGAAACCCGCAAACCTCTTCTGCGGCAGGCTCTGCTACAGCAGAAGCTGATGGAGAAGGTGGCAAATGTGCCAAACCCTTCGGATGAGGAACTGAAACGCAGCTATGACCTGCTGACAATACGGCACATCTTAGTCAGCACGGGCAACCGTACCGAGGAGCAGGCGCGCAAGCGGGCGGAAGAGATACTGCAGAAGGTGCGCTCCGGTTCGGATTTCGCCAAACTGGCAAAGGAGTTCTCCGATGACCCGGGCAGCAAGCAGAACGGCGGTAGCCTGGGAGCCATCCCGCGCTCACAGGTGGCGATGATGTTCGTCCCCGAGTTTGCCAAAGCGGTGGAAGCGCTACAGCCCGGGCAGGTTAGCGATCTGGTGAAGACGCAGTACGGTTTTCATATCATTCGCCTCGATTCGGTGAAGCCCAGTGTGCCCGCTGACTTCGAGAAGAAAAAAGCCGATTACGCGAAGCAGTATGTAGAAACTATGCGTAACGCGAAGTGGCAGCAGTATCTGGCGCAACTGCGTCGCACCGCGAAGATCGAGGTGCTGGACCCCGAGCTGAAAGCTTTTCAGGCTCTGGAAGAGCTGCAGCGTCAGGCGGGCAAACCCGAATACACCGCCTCGCTGGCTCGTGTTATCGAGGCGTTTGAGAAAGCCACCAAAGAGATGCCCTCGGCGGAGGCGATGGTGGTGCTGGGACTGCTCTACCAGCAGCAGTCCGAAATGCCCGGTCTGGCGGAGCCTGCCCGCAAGAAGGCGCGAGAGAACGCCATTACCGCCTGGCAGAACGCCCTGCAGCGCATCGAGAGTGTGCAGTTGCGCTTTATGCTCGCCGACCTTTACCGCAAGAGCAAACAGAATGACCTCGCCATCAAACAGTACGAGGAAATCGGCGAGGTAGCGTGGGATAAACCCAACATCCACGCCCAGCTCAAGAGCATCTACAAGCAGATGGGCAGGCAGGACCTGGTGCAGAAAGAGGTAGAGTGGGAGAAAAAGTACCAGGAGCGTATGAAGGCGGAGCGTGCTCCTGCGCCACCTGCAGCGCAACCGGCTCCCGCCCAGAAACCGTAAAACTTCTGGAGGGCGAGGCTCCGTCCGAGCCGCCACTCTCTGGTTGCGACGGAGCGCAACCCTCCAGCCGCTCTGCAGCGAAAAACGCGCACCTTACCATCCCCACTTGTGCCAGCGACCGCAGGCTAAACAATTTTTCGACCATCTGATGCTATTTATGCAGGAAACAATAAATGTGCGGGAGAATACAAAGCTAACACGGCGTACCTCCAACGACGCCAGGCCGAGATGCAACGAAACAGGGAAAGTGTTGTGGACGTTTGCCTGCGTCAGGAGCCTCGCCGTGAAACACAATGCCAAAGGGAGGTTCCAACAATGCTGCGAACTGTCGCAATGGCTGTGGTTGCGCTGTTCGTGCTGAGCGCGGCGGCGCACGCGGTTCCGGCATGGGGCAGACGCACCGGCGCGGACTGCTCGTCCTGTCACTGGGGGCTGAACAAGCTAAACCACACAGGGCGCATGTTCCTGCTGCGTGGGCACCGCATGCCCGACGAGGAAGGCATCGGCACCGAAGGCTACAACCTCACTGAGTACACCAGCTGGGCAAGCAAAGTGCGCTTCGTCGCCGACAAGGATGCCGACCCCTCGACGAAGTTCGACGTGGAGTCGCTGTCCATCTACTCCGGCGGTCCAATTGACAAAAACTTCTCCTACTTCTTCGAGTACTACATGCACGAGCGAGCGGGAGAGGCCGCCGGTGCGGGCAGCCGCAGTAAGCTGGCGGACGCCTACCTGTTCTACAACTCCGACGCTGCCGCCGACACCTTCTACTGGGTGCGCGCGGGGCAGATTTACCCCTACCTGATTTACTACTATGGCTCCGGGGGACGCCTGTCCATCAGCCGCAACGAAGCGATTAACCGTCGTCCGGGCGGCGGCAACGACTATACGCCGCGCGACAGGGCGTACGGTGTGTCGGCAGGCTACGTGTACGAGGGCAACCTGCTTGCAGAGATAGGCATTGTCAACAGCGGGGGCGGTAACGCCACGCCGAACATCGCCGAGACCAACAACTTCAAGGACGTATACGCCACTGTGGAGTACGTGGTGGATGAAAGCGGTAGCGGAATCGGCGTGTATGGTTACAGCGGCAAGTTCAAGACGGCTGCCGGCCCCGAAGACAAGTTCGACCGCGTGGGCGTCTTCGCCAACTACACCACGCCGCAGTACACCATCTCCGCCGGTGCGCTATCGGGCAAGCACGACCTGCCCGCTTCGCGACGCGTGCGCACCTGGTTCGCCGAGCTGGGCTACAACTTCACCGACACCACCCTCGGCTGGGTGCGCTATGACCACTTCTACCGCGACATCGCCACCGATGCGGAGAACCGCCTGGTGGAGCTGTCGGTAGGCGTCAGCCATCGCCTCAATAGCGTCGGGCGTTTGGTGCTGGAATACCGCAACCGCAAGTTCAGCGGTAAGTCCGATGCCAACGACCTCACCGTCGAGTTGAACTGGCTGTTCTAACAAGCGAAGGGGGAGGGGGCTTCCCCTCCCCTGAAGTTTGACGGATAGGCAGGACCTTCCCTGCCCCCCTCAGAGACCACAAGCAATGCTTGCCTGCCTAATCTGACTCCGCTTCCATATCGATGATCCTCGCGGACAGAGTGTGGCTTGTGGGATTGTAGGTTCCTTTGACCTCAACCTTCAGCCCAACCTGTAAATCGGCAGGGCCGGCGCTGCTACGCTCTTCCCGGTGCCATGCGGTCTGCTCGTCGTACGTTACAGTAACCAGTGCGCCCATCTGTCCGTGCGGTGACATACGAACCTGCAGTATAAACTGTCCTTCACTGATTTCCTTTACCCAACCTTTGACCTCGGCGGTAGCATCGTCTTCATCAGGGGTGTCCTTAATCTTGATGCGTACCGCAGTAATGGTCATGGTGGAGGTATCCACCGTACCCTTCACTTCCACTCGTTGTCCGACTGCCAGCGTAGCGGGGCTGCCCGATCGTTCGTTGCGGATGACGGTCTGGTCGGTGAGGGCTACTGTAACGACAGCGCCGTTGCGCAGGCGTAGCGAGAACTGACCCTGCCCCACTTCGGTAACGGTACCCTTGATCTCTGCAAGGTGAGGGCGGTTGCCCATCTCATGTTCACGCAGATGACGCAGAGCGGGGCGTACCAAGCCGTTCACAATGCTGAAGCTGGGCAGGTCGAAATCTACAACGAAAGTGGAGTTTTGCATCGCCTGCACCATCAGCTGTATGGGGAACTCAAACGCTATTTTGTTCCCATCCAGTGGTCTACCGACACCTGCATCCAGAGCGGCCATCTCCGACGAGCCTGAAGTAGAGGTCAGCTGCATCTGATTGCCGAGCACGACGCGGGCGCGGTTGTACGTCCCCGCAGGCAAGGTGCTGATGCCCAGAAACTGGCTCAGGTTGGCAAGGGCGCGTACGTCCATCATGAGGCCTGCAGAATCCTCGAAAACACTCTGAAAGCTCCCTTCATCGCCTTGCCTGCCAACTGCTATCTGATACACGGTAACATTCACATGCGAGTACTGGTCGTCCAGACCATCGGTCACAAATACCGAGACAGAGCCTTGCTCGGTACCACCGGTACCTCCGCCGCCACAGCCAGCAAGGAATATCGCTAACCCTGCAAGCAGTGGCAGCCAGTATAAGAGTTTGTGTGTGCTCATTTCCGCCATGTCTCCTCCCTTTTTGTTTCTGTAACTGATTAGACAGGTGAAGCAACAAGGTTGTTCCTCTAAAGTTGCCCTTGACATTCCGCAAAAAATGCGGTATCTAAAAATTAGCACTCGAACCGGTCGAGTGCTAATTTGCGGTGAGAGGAGGTGTCTGGATGCTCAGACCGATTGGCGACAAGGTGGTTGTGGAGGTGTTTGAGGAGGAAGAGAAGACCGCCGGTGGCATCTTCCTGCCTGATACCGCCAAGAAGAAGCCGCAGGAAGGGCGCGTAGTGGCGGTCGGTCCCGGTCGTGTGCTGCAGGACGGTACCCGCGCGCCGATGTCGGTAAAGGTGGGTGACCGCGTGATATTCTCCAAGTATGGTGGCAATGAAGTGGAAGTGGACGGCAAAGAGTACACCATTCTGGACGAAGACCAGATTTACGCAATCCGCGAAGGGTAAATCTCAACGGAGAGGAGGTGTTGAACCATGGCAGCCAAGCAGATTCTGTATGATGAAGACGCTCGTCGCGCGCTGGAGCGCGGTGTGAACCTCGTCGCCGATGCGGTGAAGGTCACGCTCGGTCCCAAAGGGCGCAACGTGGTGCTGGAGAAGAAGTGGGGCTCGCCCACCATTACCAAAGACGGCGTGACCGTCGCCAAAGAGGTGGAGCTGGAAGACCCCTTCGAGAACATGGGCGCGCAGCTGTGCCGTGAAGTGGCGTCCAAGACCAACGATGTGGCGGGCGACGGAACCACTACCGCTACCGTGCTGGCGCAGGCGATTGTCGCCGAAGGTTTGAAGTACGTTGCCGCAGGCGGCAACCCCATTCTGGTGAAGCGCGGCATCGAGATGGCTGTGGAGAAAGCGGTTGAGGAGATTAAGAAGCACGCCATCCCCGTTTCCACCAAAGAGGACGTGGAGCATGTCGCCTCCATCGCAGGCAACGACCCCGAAATCGGTAAAGTCATCGCCGAGGCGATGGAGAAGGTGGGCAAAGACGGCGTGATTACCGTCGAGGAGAGCAAGGGTACCACCACTACCCTGGAAGTGGTGGAGGGTATGCAGTTTGACCGCGGATACATCTCGCCGTACTTCATCACCGACCCCGAACGCATGGAGGCGGTGCTGGAGGATTGTTACATCCTGATTCACGAGAAGAAGATTTCCAACGCGCAAGACCTCATCCCGCTGCTGGAGAAGATAGCCAACGCCCGCAAGCCTCTGCTCATCATCGCGGAGGACGTGGAGGGCGACGCGCTGGCCACGCTGGTGGTCAATAAGATTCGCGGCGTGCTGAACGTGGCGGCGGTGAAGGCGCCCGGCTTTGGTGAGCGGCGTAAGGCGATGCTGGAGGATATCGCTATCCTCACCGGCGGCAAGTTCCTGAGCGAGGACCTGGGCATCAAGCTCGAGAACGTGGACTTCAGTATGCTCGGGCGCGCCAAGAAGGTCATTGTCGCCAAAGAGGAGACCACCATCGTAGAAGGCGCGGGCAGCCGCGACGCGGTCATGGGACGCATCAACCAGATTAAGAAGCAGATTGAGGAGACCGAATCCAACTATGACCGCGAGAAGCTGCAGGAGCGCCTCGCCAAACTGGCCGGTGGCGTGGCGGTGATTAAGGTCGGTGCTGCCACCGAGACCGAGCTGAAGGAGAAGAAGCACCGCTTCGAGGACGCGCTGTCGGCAACTCGCGCGGCGGTGGAGGAGGGCATCGTGCCCGGCGGTGGAGTCACCTACCTGAACATCATCCCCGCGCTGAACGGCATCGGCGAGACGCCCGATGAGCAGCACGGTGCGGCGATTGTGCGCCGCGCGCTGGAGGAGCCATTGCGCCAGATCGCGGAGAACGCCGGTCTGGAAGGCTCGGTGGTGGTCGAGCGCGTGAAGAACATGGAGAAAGGCTGGGGCCTGGACGCGCTCACCGGCGAATACGTGGATATGGTGAAGGCGGGTATCGTGGACCCGGTGAAGGTGACGCGCTCGGCGTTGCAGAACGCGGCGTCCATCGCGAGCATGTTGCTCACCACCGAGGCGCTGGTGGTGGAGAAGCCCGAGAAGAAGGAGAGCAAGACTCCTTCCCCGCCGGACTACGAGATGTAGTCTCTACAAAGACGCCCCCGCCGGTTGGCGGGGGCGTCTTGCTTATGGTTCCACTGCCCCGCGTACAGCGCCCACGCTCCTCCGATGGCTGCGAAGCGGATTCTGGGCGGATTTTCTCCGCCCCGCGGGTAAGACATGGTAGAATAACCTCCCTTCGCCGAAACGGTAGAAAGAATCTTCAACTACCCCACAAGTTCTCCTGCTCCGTACGAATGTTGGGGAGCCTGGTACTTCTTGCCCTTCTCGACAAGCAGATCGAAGCAAAAAAGGGCGTCCTGCCCGGACGCCCAGAGGTTGGGAGGGTCTTCGGTATAAACCAGCAAACCTCATGCGTAGCGGTATACCAGATAGCTGCGCAACCGCCAGCTCCAGACACCAAGCAGAATACCCAGCCAGCCTCCTGCCAGCACGACGAACAAGGCGACAAGGATGCTCCACCAGCTAATCAGCACCTTGTAGCGGAACACCCACCACGTCTGCTTTAGCAACCCTGCACTGTACCATTGCTGCCAGGCGTTCTCGTAGTCGCGCTGGTGGTGGCGGAAGAGCTGCGCCAGCTGACGGATGAGCTGGGGACGTTCTGCGTCGCTACGGATCCCAAGCTCCTGCACCGATAGAGCGGGACGGAGCCCGGAGGTAATACTTATCCTGCTCAGGGATTCCGCGTTCTCCTCTATGCGGTCGACAACTTGTTGCAGCTGGATTTCGTAATAGGAGCGGACGGGACGCTGACCCGTCTCTTCAAGTGCGACGGTGACGCACCAGAACAAGCTGAGCAACACCGCTACCGCGCAAGCGCCTGCAACCCACCTCAGACGGCGCATCAGCAAGCCCGTTATCACAGCCAGCACCAGCAAGGGCATCACTACGCTTGGAGATACAGGGGAGGCCCCGATAGGCAGAGGCTCGATGCAACCGGAGTGCTCATTGCATACCGTTACGGGCAGACCAATTGCTTTCCCATGTGGTAACGGACCCGCTTGCATAGGCTCGTAAAACTCGACTCTGACGTGTGCGTCCTGCCACCGTTTGTCGCGAATCTGGTCAAACCACTGCAGGTAGTGCGTTTGCACCAGCTGATCTACCTTTCGCAGTGTGGGAGCAGGCTTAGTCCTGCCAAAGGGGATGGGGGCAGAGGAAGTATTGGCGCAGATTTCATGTTGATTAGGGTGTTGCGAACATCCTGCAGGCTTTGTATTGCCGGCCCCACCGTCCAGAGCATAACGTCCACTACCTGTTGCTGCTGCCGTTCGAGGTCAAATCTCTGGGGCGACAGGCTTACGATAAAGAGCGAAGTCAGAGCCACCACCAGCAGGAGCACCACTGCCCGCCACCAGTTCAGCCGAGGTAAGGGCGTACGCTTTTCCAGTATCAGCGTGCCGACCCACTCCGGCGGGCCGAACTGCCTGATGGCGACCGCCACCGCCTCATCGTCGCTAACGCCCTGCGCTTTCAACTCGTTCACCCGTTCTAACAGATGGTCGCGCATCTCCTGGCGGATACGCTGACGCTCATGATAGGGCAGTCGGCGTATCAACGGCAGGCTCAGCCGCTACAGGTAGTCCTCGATCAGGTTGTACATGGCTCGATGCCTCCTTCCGATGACTGTGAAGGCTTACGCCCGATGACCGCTTCAACCGCGTTGCGGAACCGTTGCCAGGCGTGCTGCTGGCGCTGCAGTTCCTGTAAGCCCTGGGGGGTGATGGAATACACCTTGCGCTCGCGCCCGCCATCGGTGGTCTCCCAGCTGCCCTGAATCCAGCCTCTCTGCTCCATCTCGTGCAGGGTGGGGTAGAGCGTGCCCTCCCGGAAGCGCAACAGGTCGGCGGTGCGTCGCTCGATCTCCTTCGCGATGGCGTAGCCGTGCATGGGTTTTTCCGCCAGCAGCGACAGGATGAGCATGGGGGTATTCCCCTTCACCAGTTGCTCTGTGTTGCTCATCGGCTAATACCTCGCTTTCCGATGTATCTGAAATCAATATACACGATCCAAAAGGAAATGTCAAGGGGTTTCTCGAAACAGGTCTGCAAATCGCTTGACAATCGGGGGCTTTCGCTTTATAGTATATAACAGATGCCTCTTTCCCCATGACTGTGATACCTCACAGGGGGAATAAGCGCATCCCGGCTTGAGATGTTGTCGCAGTCGCACGTCAACCCGCCCCGGTAAGGGGTAGAACGTAAGGAGGGTGTTGGTATGGTTACCATTGAACGGCTCATGGACCTGGCGTACGAGAGAGACGCCTCCGATATCCACCTGATCGCCGGCGAGAGACCGGTACTGCGCATTTATGGCAGGTTATACCGTCTGCAAGAGTACGATGTGCTGACCCCGGCGGATACCGAACGTCTGGTGCGTTCGATATGCCCCGACCGCAACTGGGAGGAGCTGCAAACCGACCGCAGCACCGACTTCGGTTACTCGCACCAGAACAAGGCACGCTTCCGTGTCGCGGCGTACTGGCAGAAGAACACTCTCGCGATGAACCTGCGCCTTATCCCCTACAAGATGCTCACCTTCGAGGACCTGGGGTTAGGACGCGAGGTGATTGACCTGCTGTATGAACCGCGCGGGCTTATCCTGATTACGGGACCGACCGGTTCAGGTAAAACAACCACCCTGGCAACCATGATTGACTGGATTAATACCCACCGTGATTGCCACATTATCACCATCGAGGACCCAATTGAGTACTACCACTCGCCGAAGAAGTCCATCATCTCCCAGCGTGAAGTGGGGGTGGACGTGCCGACCTTCGCCGACGGCGTGGTGCGCGCCCTGCGTGAAGACCCGGACGTGATTCTGGTGGGTGAAATGCGCGACCTTCGCACCATTCAGGCGGCGATCACCGCAGCGGAAACCGGACACCTGGTCTTCTCCACCCTGCATACTACGGGCGCGGCAAAAACGGTAGACCGCATCACCGATGTCTTCCCGCTGGACCAGCAGGAGCAAATCCGCGTGCAGCTCTCCACCAACCTGGTGGCAGTTATCTCACAGCAACTGCTACCGCGCATCGACCGCCCCGGACGTGTGGCAGCATTTGAGGTGATGATTTGCACCCCTGCTATCCAGCACATGATTCGCGACCACAAGACCTACAGTATCTACTCCGCCATCCAGACGGGACAGCAGTGGGGCATGTGCACGCTGGACTCGTTCCTGCTCTCGCTCTACCGCAAGGGCATTATCGACAAGGACGAGATGATGCGCATTGCCGACCGCCCGGAGGAGATTGCCGAAAAACTGGGCGAAACCGAGGTACACCGTGCGGCAGATGCACACGCCACGACGATTCAAACCACCGCACAGGCGGTACAGGCACCACACCACCAGGTTCCAAAGAGCGGCTAGTCCTGCGCTTGCGTCCGCCCCGATTCCACCGGGGCGGACGCCCGCTCCGCACTTTTACCGGAAAATGCCCTGAGGGCTTGACAAGACTTGCACCGATAACTAAGATAGGATAAAAAGCAGGTATAATCTTACTGTCCGCGTGGGTGACTGCCGCTTATTCATATCTTCGAAACGGGAACCTTCACAGCCGACTGGCAGTCTACTAAACAGAACATTGTGCAACGAAAGGTTGTTGGAGACGAAAATTGAGCGACACAGGAGATACACTCAAGGAGCCAGTTGACCTTATTCGTGCTGCAGAGAACACACCTGCAGGCGCTGAGGGCATTCTGAGGGAGGGAAAGCCTCCCGACGGTTGACCTCTGTTTGCCCGTCTCGCCGGCGCCTCGTGTGTGACCTCTGCAGCACGAGGCGCATCCTTTTTACTGGCAATCTACCGCAGGAAGGAGACGGGACAAACAATGAAACCATCCGAGTTTCTCAGACAGGCGGAGGAACTGCGTCAGAGCGAGCAGTCACTGCGCTGGGAAGGAACCTTCGCCGACTATCTGGAGATTGTCACCAAAAATCCACAGGTGGCAGACCTGGCGCACGCCCGCGTGTACGACATGATAATGGCTGCCGGGGTGGATGAACCGGAAGGGCGTCCCAAGCAGTATCGCTTCTTCCGCTCCGAAATCTTCGGGCTGGATAAGACCCTCCAGCAGATTGTGGAAGAATACTTCGCACCGGCGGCACGACGACTGGACGTGCGCAAGCGTATCCTCATGCTCGTGGGACCCGTAGGCGGCGGCAAATCCACGCTCGTTGCCATGCTCAAACGGGGGCTGGAGCGCTACTCCCGCACCGACCAAGGCGCGGTGTACGCTATCAAAGGCTGCCCGATGCACGAGGAGCCCCTACACCTCATCCCAGAAGACCTCCGGGCGGATTTCCGTCGCCAGTTCGGCGTCTATATCGAGGGCGACCTGTGCCCGGTGTGCCGCTGGCGGCTGAAGGAGGAGTTTCACGGCAAGATTGATCAGGTGCCTGTGGAGCGCATCTTCTTCTCCGAGCGCAACCGCATCGGCATCGGCACCTTCAAGCCGTCCGACCCCAAGTCGCAGGACGTTTCGGAGCTGACGGGCAGTGTGAACCTGCAGATGCTGACCGAAATCGGCGTGGAGAGCGACCCGCGCGTGTACAACTTCGACGGCGAACTGAACATCGCCAACCGGGGTATTATGGAATTCATCGAAATGCTCAAGGCGGATAAACGCTTCCTGTATGAACTCAACACGGTTGCGGGTGAGCAGATGATTAAAGCCTCCCGGTTCGCACTCATCTATTGCGACCTCGTTGTCGTTGCTCACACGAATGAGTATGAGTACAACGCCTACTTCTCCAACAAAGAGAACGAGGCGATGATTGACCGCATCTTCGTGGTCAAAGTGCCTTACAACCTGCGCGTCAGCGACGAGGTGCGTATCTACGAGAAGCTCATCGCCCAGAGCGAAGTGCAAGAGGACGGTGTAGACCTGAAGAAGGTGCACATTGCGCCACATGCCCTGCGCGTGGCAAGCATGTTTGCAGTGCTCAGCCGCCTGAAGCCCTCCAAGAAGAGCGGTTTGAGCCTGATGACCAAGATGAAGCTGTACGATGGCGAAAAGCCGGTGGGCGACTGGGACCAGCGACACCCGAAGGAACTGCAGGAGGAGTATCCCGACGAGGGACTGCATGGTGTGTCGCCGCGCTTCATCATCAACCGAATCTCCAGTGCAATTGCACGCAGCGGCAAGTCGGGCATTACACCTATTGACGTGCTGCGCAGCCTGCGCGATGGGCTCGCCGAGTACACCAGCAACGATGAGGAAAAGCGCAAGCTGCTCGGGCTGATCGACGAGGTGCGCAAAGAGTACGACGAACTCGCCAAAAAGGAAATCCAGCGAGCGTTCGTCTTCTCCTATGAGAAAGCGGCGCAAACGTTGCTGGACAACTATCTGGACAACGTGGACGCCTACTGCAACCGCACGAAGGTGAAAGACCCCATCACCGGCGAGGACATGGAACCCGACGAGAGGCTGATGCGCTCCATTGAGGAGCAAATCGGCATCTCCGAGAACGCCAAGCGCGAGTTTCGCGAAGGCATCCTGCGTTCCGTCGCCTCGCTGGCAAGGCGCAATATCCGCTTCGACGTCAACAGCGACGAGCGGTTGAAAGAAGCCATCGAGCGCAAGCTCTTCGCCGACCTGAAGGACGTGGTCAAGATTACCACTTCCGTTACCACGCCCAACGAAGAGCAGCTGAAGAAAATGAACGAGGTGGTGGACCGCCTGTGCAGCGAGCACGGCTACTGCCCCGTGTGCGCCAGCGAGGTCATGCGCTATGTGGGCACACTGTTGAATCGTTAACCTCTCCCCCGTTCCCTCCTGCGAGGAGAGGGGCTTTGGGATGGGGTTCGTAGTGCAGCACGTGAGTGCTGCCGTTGGGGGCGAAAGACCTCTCCCCCGTCCCCTCTCCTGCGAGGAGAGGGGTGCTCCCCTCCCCTCTTAGGGAAGGGGAGTGGGGGATAGGTTAAAAAAGACGAAGAGGTGACAGAATATGTGGCATCATCCGCCGTTCCTGCTCTCACAAGACCCGTGGGACCTGCACCACCGGGCGGAGCGCGACCGCCAGCGCCACAACGAAAAGGTGAAGGAGGTCATTAAGCAGAACCTGGGCGAAATCATCAGCCAGCAGGACATCATCACCGCGCACGATGGCAAGATAGTGAAAATCCCCATTCGTGGGCTGGAATTGCCGCGCATCCGCTTTGACCCCAACGCGGGCAAGCGCGTTGGACAGGGTGCAGGCGGCACGCAACCGGGCGACATCCTCGGACAGGAAGCGGTACCGGGACAGGGTGCGGGCAAGCAGGCAGGCACCGAACCCGGCGTGGACTTCTATGAGGCAGAGTTCACCATCGAGGAGCTGATGGAGCTGGTGTTTGAAGACCTGCACCTGCCCAACCTGCAGGAGAAGGGAAGCAAACAGGTGATGGCGGACGCCACCCAGTTCAACACGATTGCCCGCAAGGGACCGCTTGCCAATATCGACCGCAAACGCACGCTCATCGAAGCGTACAAACGCAGCGCGAAGGAAGGCAAACCCGGCTTCAAGATACGTGCCGAAGACCGCCGATTCCGCTCGTGGGAGATAGTTCCTGAGCCTCAGCGCAACGCGGTCATCTTCGCCATGCGCGATGTATCGGGCAGCATGGGCGAGTTCGAGGCGTACATCTGCCGTTCGTTCTACTTCTGGATGCTGCGCTTCCTGCGCACCAAATACACGAACACCGAAATCGTGTTCATCACCTGCCACACCATCGCCAAAGAGGTGGACGAGCATGAGTTCTTCGCGGCGGGCGATTCGGGTGGCACGAAGCTGTCGGAGGCGTATAAACTCGCGCTGGACATCATCGACAAACGCTACAACCCGCGCGAGTGGAATATCTACCCCTTCCTCTTCTCCGACGGCTATAACTGGGGCGACCATGAGGTGGTGCAGCTGGTAGAGAAGATGGCGTCTATCAGCAACCTTATCGGCTACGGCGAGATTGCTGATGAGCTGTGGGGACATACCGATGCCTTTGCCCCGCTGGGGCAGGCGCTGTACGAGCGGTTTGCCGACGACCCGCGTGTGGTGCTGGTGCGTATTACCAATAAGGAGGAGGTCTGGCCCGCGCTCAAGCGGTTCTTCAGCAAGCATCCCGAGGTGCAGAGTGTGTGAGCAGAGGATTTTGTCATGCTGAGCGTCAGCGAAGCATCTCGTCCTTTTTGTCATGCTGAACGCGGTGAAGCATCTCAGAGATTCTTCGCTTCGCTCAGAATGACAGCGAGGCGGAACCTGTTCGCCCATATACGAATAATCATGCTTTACAAAACGCTGGACTATCAGCAGAGGAGCCACCGATGACTAGCCAGGAACGTGCCGAACTGGAAAAATTCATCGAACAGGCGTGGGAGAAGGTACACGAGATGGGGCTAAACCCCTTCCCGGTGCACTTTGAGCTCGTGCCCGCACATGTCATCTATGAGATCGGTGCGTACGGGCTGCCTGCCCGCTTCTCGCACTGGACCTTCGGGCGCGACTACCACCGTCAGAAAACGATGTACGAATACAACGTCGCCCGCATCTACGAGCTGGTCATCAACACCGACCCCTCGCAGGCGTTTTTGCTGGAGAACAACTCGCTTATCGCCAACAAACTGGTAGTGGCGCATGTGCTTGGGCACTCCGACTTCTTCAGGAACAACGTCTACTTTGCGCACACCGACCGACGTATGGTGGAGCGCGCTCGTCTGCATGCCGACCGTATCCGTCAGTACGAGATGGAGCATGGCCCGCAACGGGTGGAACAGTTTCTGGATGCGGTGCTCAGCATTGAAGAGCACATCGACCCGGTAGAGCCTGCCTACCGTCGGCGCGACCCGAAGGAGTACGAACACCAGAAATCTATCTTAGCCCGTCCGACCAGCGAGTTCGACGACCTGCTGGGGCGTGTGGAGACGCCGGAGCCGCCCTCCACCAAACGAATCCCGCCGGAGCCCGAGAAAGACCTCTTGCTGTTCCTGCACGACTATGCGCGTGACCTAGAGGACTGGCAACGCGATATTATCGGCATGGTGCGCGAGGAGATGTTGTACTTCCTGCCCCAGATTCGCACCAAGATAATGAATGAAGGCTGGGCGTCGTTGATCCACGAGCGGGTGCTGGAGTCGTTGCCGCTGACCCCTGCCGAGCACATCGAATTTCGCCGGATGCACTCCAGCGTGCTATCGCCCGGCTCGCGCATGAGCCTGAACCCCTACTATGTGGGCTACCGGATACTGCGTGACATCGAACGACGCTGGAACGGCGAACCGCCCGAGGAGGAAGAGCAACCCGAAACCGACTGGCTACAGCGTCCCAAACCGCGCCCTGCCGGCGAAGGCTGGCAGAAACTGCTGGAAGTGCGCGAAATGGAGTGCGATGTGACCTTCCTGCGCAAATACCTGACCGAAGGGCTCGTCAAAAAGCTGGATATGTATACCTACAAGCTGGAAGAGGTGGACGGTAGCCTGATATGGCGGGTGCAGGAGACCGATTGGGAAAAGGTGCGCGATACCCTGCTGGACTCGATGACCAACTTCGGCGTGCCGGTAGTGACGGTAGAAGACGGCGACTACGGGCGGCGCGGTGAGCTCTACTTGAAGCACCACTACGACGGCAAACCGCTGGATATGGACTACACCCTGCGTGCCCTGAAGAACATCTACACGATATGGAATCGCCCCGTACACCTCGAAACCGTCATGGATAGCGAGGTAACCATCTTCACCTACGATGGGCAACAGGTGACAAGGCGCGGGCGAGGGGCATAAACATTTCCTTAACAATCTCTTCGCGCGTCCGACTTGACACACCGCCTCTCTCACGATACACTAGCATACGGTGAAATTGTCAACATTCTGGAGGTCGTGGTATTGGGAACTGCTTATACTCCCGGTCTGGCGGTCAGTGCCCATGCGCTGATTCGCAAAACGCGACGATTGCCCTTGAAGGGAACGGTGACAGTGCAGGAAGGGCAGGAGGTCACGCCGGACACGGTTGTTGCCCGGGCGGAAATCCCCGGCATTATGCAGACGGTGCGTGTGGCGGAGCAGCTCGGTGTACAACCCGATGAGCTACCCCGAATGCTGAAGGTAAAAGTGGGCGATGCCGTGCAGGTGGGCACGGTGCTGGCGGAGTCCCGCGGGCTGTTCGGCTTGTTCCGCAGTGAGGTGAAATCTCCTGTCGAAGGCACGGTGGAACTCATCTCCGAAG
>BEHS01000050.1 GCA_002898895.1 bacterium HR16
AAGGCACCTCTGGCATTTGTATTACGCAGTCGGGCAGCAGAGGCGGAGGCGAAGCAGATGCTGGCTACCGCTACTAACGATTTTCGCAAGAGCCTGATTGACCTGCAGGTAAGTATCGGATTGTCGCCGACCGGCGAGGTAGAACTGCCCCAAGAACTGGAACAACCTGCCTTCACATTGCCTGATACGGTAGAGGAAGCCGTCAAGCGGGGTTTACAACGGCGTGCTTTGCTACAATCCCAACAGGCACGCCTTCGCATGACGACACTGGAACGCCGAGCGGCTGAGGGAGCGTTGTTGCCTCAGGCTTATCTGACCGCTTCGCAGGACTGGATAAAGGAAGAGAGCATGAAAGCGCAATCGGGCTACACAGTAGCGCTGGTAGTCAGCGTGCCAATCTGGACGGGCGGACAGCTACAGGCGCAGATACGCGAAGCCACCGCCCGCGAGCAAGAGGAGATTGCCGCCTCGCGTACCCTGCAACTGCAAGTGGAGAGTGAAGTGCGACAGGCATGGCTGGACATCCAGACCGCCGCCGCGAACCTTATCACCGCCGACGCTGCGCTGAAAGACGCGGAGGAGGCATATCGCGTCGCGACACTGCGCGTACATGAAGGCAAGGCTCCCTTCGTAGAACAGATCGACGCCCTCGCCGCGCTCACCGACGCGCGCACCCGGCTACTGGAAGCGCGAACCGAGCATATCCTGGCGCAGGCCCGTTTGCTACGCGCGATGGGCGACCTGTAGCTACTCCGTTTTCTTGCGCAGTAGAGCGATGAACAGCGTGGAGCGCGTTTCCTGAATAATCACCGCCTGGAAGTGGGTGATTTCCCAACCATGCGACACCAGCTCATTCAGGTGCTGTTCCATCAAGCGGTCGTCGGTGGTGCGCACGATGCGGTACTCCACCGTTGCCAGCTTGGCGACCTCCTCTTCCCCGTGCAGGATGTGGTATAGCGGTTTGACGTGGCGCTCCAGCATGGTATCCGCAGGCAGTTCCATCTCCGCCTCACGGGGTTCCAGCCCTAACCAGATACGCTCGTCGCCGTCGCGGTAGATGATGAAGCCCGCTTCTACCACCACCTCTTCTTGAATCTCCGGCTGGGACAGCATCTGATGGCAATGTTCGGCGGAAACCAGCCACATCTGCGAATGACGAGGCAACCCCAGCGCGCTGTACTCGTGGTCGGTACGCGGCTCGCCCGCCACGCGCTCCAGCACCATCCCGCCCTTTACGGCGGAGGCGACAACGGGAGTGGGGACTGCGCAGAAATTGCGGTGTAACCAGTCAGCGTACGTTCGTAGCATATCGATACCTCCTCTACACGAACGCGCCGCTGCGTGGTGCACCTGCGTGCTACATCAAGGCAGTGGAGACGGATCAATAGTCTGATATTTTGCACTCACGCGGCGTCCCGCGTATTGTCGCCCCGATTATAACAACCCCGCGCCGAAATGTCAATCATAGCGTAACGAAAGGAGGGACGCGTGCGCTGTACTGGATTAGTTGAGCAACATTTTGTCAAACATCTGGTTTGTCCTGCATGGACAGACTCGCCGCGTCGAGCGGCGGGCGCGGAGAATTCCGCCGTCACTACAGCAAGTTATCCCGAGCGAGGCAGGTGATGCTTTGCTCTCTCGTCGCACAGGCAGATGGCAGGAAATATCTGTGTTCTGGCAAAAGATAAACCTCAGGGGAGTGGAGTTTCTATGAAACGGCTTTTTCAGCAGCCCTTTGCTCGTAACCTGAACCAGCCTCTTAGCGCGTACGCTCAGCGTGATATTCGGGGCTTTACGGTGCTCGTCCACCGTGAGGTGCTATCGCATCCGGCAGAAGTTCGAGAAGCCTTACAGGAGCTGGAAGAGCAAATTCGTCGCGTCGTTCGCGTGGTGCCCTCAGGTACTCTGTGGCAACTTCGTCATGTGCGCATCTGGCTGGAATGGGAGAACAAGCCCAATGGCGCGGCAGAGTATCACCCTTCCGCCGAGTGGCTCCGTGAACATGGCTATAACCCCGAGAAGGCAAGAGGTATTGAAATCAGTAATGCCCGCAACTTTGTGCGATGGTCACGCGGTGAGCAACCATGGATGCTGCTGCACGAGCTGGCTCACGCCTATCACCATCAGGTGCTCGGCTACGAAAACCGGATGGTGCTGATTGCTTACCGACACGCTATGCAGCGCGGGCTGTATGAGCAGGTGGAATACATCCGCGGGGGCAAGCAGAAGGCATATGCCACTACTAACGTGCAGGAATACTTCGCCGAGCTGTCCGAGGCGTACTTTGGCAAGAACGACTTTTATCCTTTCACCCGCGAGCACCTGGCAAAACACGATCCGGTAGGATATAAGATGGTAGAACAGGCGTGGCAGGTCTAAGCGCTTCGCTTGCCCTTCTCCACCAGCAGCTGATGTAGCCACTTTGCCCCTTCTGGTGGCAAGGGAGGTTCCGGCTCCTGGGAGTAGTCTATCCACAGGTCGTACCGCCCAACCTCGTAGCAACGGTTCACCAGCTCCTGCAGGTCAAGCGTCACATCCTGGTCCGCAGGACGCAGAGGGATGGCGATTTGAGGCAACCTCTGATTGAGCGCAATCGGGTAGACCTCCCGCTTTTTCGGCTGCCAGCTGCGGTAGACAACCACGAAGTAGGGGGTGTGTCGCTCCGGCGGGATGTTCCCAAACGGGATGCTCAGCACCCACTGGCCCGTGCGCAGCAGGTCAATCTCTACCAGGCTGTTACCTCTGAATCATCAGGGTGCGTGAGAGGCGTGCGGCGCGGTCGGGAGGCATCAGCGCGAGGATTTGCGCTACCTGCCGCTGTTTCATGCGACGCAACAGAGGCACCACTTCGCGGTCATCCATTTTCGCGAAAATATGTACCGCCTCCTCGGGCTCCATGTTTTCATACACCTTCGCCACCCAGCCAATCTGGCGACCGGCGTTATCGCCGGCAGAAACGGGAGCGGAAACGGTTACCGGTGGCTGCACGGCAGGACGAGGCGGTTCAGCAACTTTCATCGGGCGAGAGGCGTCAGGAGCGGGACTGGAAGAGCTCTCTGCCTTTGTATCGGCTTTGACCGTCTGCTTGCGGGGGATAAGTCCCACCGTGCGGGCAAGATTCGCCAGCGCAGGGTTCTTCGCGGTCAATTTCGCCACCGGGATAATGCCCATCTTTGCCAGCCCGTACGGGACCCCCAGCAGTACCGTCAGGAGTATCAGCACGAGCAACAACCGCTTCATCGGCGCTCACCCTGCCACAGCTCCATCACCCTCTGCACGAATCTCTGTGTTTCCGCATACGGGGGGATGCCTCCATACTGGCGCACTGCCGGTCCACCCGCGTTGTACGCCGCCAGCGCGAGGCGCACATCGCCGAACTCGTTCAGTAGCCCCCGCAGCAGGCGCACACCGCCACGCAGGTTCTGCTCGGGGTCAAAGGGATTGTTGACGCCCATCGCTTCGGCGGTACCCGGCATCAGCTGCATCAGACCCATTGCTCCCTTCGGCGAAACCGCGTTGGGGTTGCCGCCGGATTCTGCCTGTACCACCGCTCGCACCAGCGCCTCGTCCACTCCCTCTTCCTGCGCTACGCGCGCTATCAACTCGCCGATTGTAGCCGGTAACATAGCGGTAGCGCTCCGTTGCGCCACCCGCAGAGCCTGCGCGAACCCGGAGGACGGGCTGACAGGAGGCGTAGCAATAGATAGCTGCTCCACCTTTTGCCACAGGGCTTGCATTCGGGCAACCGCCTGCGCGTACAGGCTACTCATGTTCATCACCCCCTGCGCTTAAGGTCAAAACGCCCGGCGAGAGCACCGCTCGCACCGTCGCGAGGTCATCCAGTACCTTCTGCTCGGTGCGCAGTATCTCCTGACGCCATTGCTCGTAGTGCTTCTCCCGCAGGCGTTCCAGTGCTTTGCGTTCGCGCTGCGCTTCAATCAGTGCCTCCCGCTTTTCCTCTACCACCTTCTCTGCCTCTGCCACCCGTTCACGCTGTGCCTCGATGCGCTCTTCCAGAGCCGACAGATAGGTTTGTTCTACATCCAGCAACTCCACCACCAGATGCTGGTGACGGTGTGAGCGGCGCAGGCACTGCTCACGCTCCACAATGAGCTTGTGCAACACAGCCTGTTCATGCAGTAGCTGCGCTTGCGCTTCCATGAAGGCGCGTATCGCCTGCTCCTCCCGCCTCTGCCGGTAGTCCAGCACCTTTTGCAAAGAGAATTCGAACCGTCGCATGGTGCTACTCGGTAAATAGTGCTTTCATCCGCTGTATCGTCTGCTCCAGCGGGCATCCCTCCATCTTGCCCTGCTGCAGGAACTCACGCACCTTGCCGATGTAGCGCAGAGCGTAGTCGATGTCGGGGTTACTGCCCTGCTGGTACGCGCCGATATTAATCAGGTCTTCCGCCTCGGTGTAGTTTGCCAGCACCTTGCGCACCTGCGCCGCCGCCTGCCGATGTTCCTCATCGGTGATTTGGGGCATAACGCGCGAGACGCTCGCCAGCACATCGATGGCAGGATAGTGATTGCGATGCGCTAACGCACGCGACAACACAATGTGTCCGTCCAGGATGCCGCGCACGGTGTCGGCGACCGGCTCGTTCATATCATCGGCTTCCACCAGCACGGTGTACAGCCCGGTAATTGTGCCCTTATCCGATGTGCCCGCGCGTTCCAACAGGCGGGGTAGCATGGCGAACACCGATGGCGTGTAACCGCGTGTGGCGGGAGGTTCGCCAATAGCCAATCCCACCTCGCGCTGCGCCAGCGCAAGGCGCGTGACCGAATCCATCATCAGCAACACGTCCAGCCCCTGATCACGGAAGTACTCGGCGATGGTGGTCGCTACCATCGCCGCTTTAATGCGCAGGAGGGCAGGCTGGTCGGACGTAGCAACAACTACCACCGAACGCTTCAGCCCCTCCTCGCCCAGGTCTTCTTCCATAAACTCGCGCACCTCACGCCCACGCTCGCCGGTGAGGGCGATGACGTTCACATCCGCGCTGGTGTAGCGGGCAATCATGCCCAGCAGGGTGCTTTTGCCCACGCCGGAGCCTGCGAAGATGCCGATGCGCTGTCCCTTGCCGACGGTGAGTAGTCCGTCAATTGCCCGTACTCCCAGGCTGATGGCTTCGGTAATACGCTTGCGAGTCAGGGCATTTGGCGGCTGGCGGTTAACAGGGTAGAGGGTATCGGGAGCAATGGCAGGACCACCGTCTATCGGTCTACCTAGCCCGTCCAGTACGCGCCCCAGCAGGTATTCGCCGACAGGTACTTTGTGGACCATGCCCGTTGCTACCACCTGACTGCCGGGCGTGATGCCCTCCATCTCCCCCAAAGGCATCAGCAGCACACGGTTCTGCCGAAAGCCCACCACTTCCGCGAAGATGGGTGGGCGCGTGCGCTGGAAGTGAATCTCGCATACTTCACCCACGCGCGCGGCGGGCCCAACGCTTTCTATGACCAGCCCGATAACCTGTTGCACCCGACCGTGCACCTTTATCGGGTCCAGCAGGCGCAATCGCTCCCGCGCCGCCGACAGGTCGGGTGGAGATAGTGGCAGCAGGTTTTCAGACGCATTCAGCATTTTCGGTCGCCCCTGCGTCACGCCGCCTGATCCCTCTCCCGTAGCGATTTCTCTATCGACTGCATCTGTGTGCGCAAGGAAGCATCGATAGTACCGCTGGGCGTCTCAATAATACAACCACCACCGCCTACACGCTGGTCGTCCACAATTTCTATCTGCCTCACCCCGTTGCACACGGCGAGGAAGTCTTCCCGATGCTCCCGGGCAATCTGCAGGTCGTCGGGGTGAACGCGGATGCGCACATGTTCGGTGTCCGCCACGCGCCGCAGGGCGTGCTTAATGATGGACAGGGTAGCCTCACGACGCGCCTGAATCTCCTCGCGCAGCACCTTGCGGGCGATTTCCAGCACAAGGTCTACTACCTGCGGCTCCATCTCCTCCCAGAGTCGCTGTCGCTCGGCGAGGATGGCGTCCACCAGCTTTTGCACCTCGCCACTCAGAGCTTCTATCGCTTGCTGGTAGTGGCGTAACCCATCCTCACGCCCCAGCTGCAAACCCTCTTCGTAGCCTTTGCGCACCGCATCCTGCCTCATCTGGTCCGCCTGCCGGTGCGCTTCCGCCAGAACGCGCTTTGCTTCTGCCAGCAACTCCTCGTGGGTGGGACCTGCTGGTTCATGTTCTTGCTCCTGCGGTTCGGAGGGTGTTTGTATAACCCGCAAGGGAGTGCCCACCCACCGCGTGAAGCGAGCCAGCTGGTCGCCTTTGAGTACCTGCCCCAGCATGGATTACACCACCATCTCTTCCGCACCGCCGCCGCGTGCGATGACGATTTCGCCGGCCTCCTCCATGCGTCGGATAATGGCGACGATGCGCTGTTGCGCTTCCTCCACGTTGCGCAGGCGCACCGGGCCCATGAACTCCATATCCTCTTTGAGCATGTTGGCGGCGCGTTCGGACATGTTCTTGAAGATGCGCTGTCGCACCTCCTCGCTGCAGCCTTTGAGTGCGAGCGCAAGCTCCTTCATGTCCACCTCCTTGAGCACCGCCTGGATGGAGCGGTCGTCCAGCTGCACGATGTCCTCAAACACGAACATCATCTTCTTGACCTCTTCCGCCAGCTCAGGGTTGGTCTCGGAGAGGCTGTCCAGTATCATGCGCTCGCTGGTTCGGTCTACCCAGTTAAGCAATTCCACCAGCGCCTTCACGCCGCCAGCGGTGGTGAAATCCTGCGAAATCACCGAGGAGAGCTTGCGCTCCAGCACCTTCTCCACCTCCCGAATCACGTCGGGCGGGGTACGGTCCATGATGGCAATGCGGTGCGCCACTTCCGCCCGCAGTTCAGGGGGTAGTCCCTGTAGCACCTGCGCCGCCTGATTGGGGGGAAGGTAAGCCAGTATCAGCGCAATGGTTTGCGGGTGCTCGTCCTGAATGAAGTTCAGCAGCTGGCTGGGGTCGGTTTTCTTAATGAAGTCGAACGGCACAATCTGCATCGCCTGAATGACACGGGTGATGAGCTCGTTGGCTTTGTCGGGACCGAAGGCGTTCTCCAGTACCTGCCGGGCGTGCTGGAGACCACCCTCTGCGATATATTCCTGTGCCACGCAAAGGTCGTGAAACTCCTCGATAATCGCCTCGCGCACCTCCGGTGGGATTTTGCCCATACGGGCGATTTCGAGGGTGATTTGCTCCACCTCGTCCTCGTCCAGATGGCGCAGCACCTTGCCCGCCACGTCGGGCCCCATTGCCACAATCATCACCGCGGCTTTCTGGCGATGTGTCAGCTGTGGTGTTGCAGTTCGTGTAGCCATTATCGCTCGTCCTCCGCCAACCAGCCTTTAATCAGCATAGCAACCTTCTCCGGCTTCTGCTCTGCCAGCCGGATGACGCTCTCCAGGTTCACGTCCACGCGCTCACGAATCGGGGTGATTTCCACCTCCTCTTCAGGCAGTTCCTCTACGCGGCGTGTCTTCCGCACTGCAGCCGCCGCCGCTTCCTCGGGGAGCTCATCCGCCCCACCGGTTCCCACAGCCTCTTCAGGCACAGCGCCTCCCGGCAACGACATGACCACGCCTTCGGGCGTCTGCGCCACACGCGCCGGTCGCAACGCCTTCGCCAGCAACAGTAGCACAATCAGCAGCATCGCCAGAGGCAGATAGCGTAGAGCGGTATCTATCAGCTGGCGACTGGCAAACTGTTTGCGGGCAGCTTCCGCTTCCTTCGCCAGCGTGTTGTCGAAGGGGATGCTTTCCACAATCACGCGGAACCGGCGATTGGGGTCGCTCTGGTCCGCGCCGACTGCACCCTCCAGGAAGGTGCGCACCTTGTCTAACTGCTCCTGCGGCACGGAAGCGTCCACCATCGCCGCCACCGACATGCGCACCACTCTGCCCGGCGTCTTTACACGGTGAATGGTGCTCTGTCCGACTTCGTAGTTCGTGGTGGTAGAGGAGTGTTTGTACTCGCCGGGTGCCCCTGCGGGTGCTGTGGGGTATGTTGGCACACCTGCGGCACCGCTTCCTCCGCGCGGTGCGGCGCCGCGTACGGTCTCTTCAGTGCGTGTCTCGCTAATGGGCGTGCCCTGCCCGTCGGGTCCGGTTTCTATCTGTTTCTGGTTGATCTCCTCGCGGTCCAGGTCCAGTTCGGCGGTGACCGTCAGCCTCGATTTGCCCGGTCCCAGCACCGCATCGAGCTGCTGCTGGAGCTGGCGCTGGATGGTCTCCGCATACGCGCGTTCCAGTTCCAGCTTGTTGCTCGCCACACCGGGCGCCATATCCGAAGCCTGCGAGCCGTCCCAGAGCAGGTTAGCATATTCGTCCACCACCGATACGTTGTCCGGCGACAGCCCCGCCACGCTGCGCGATACGAGGAAGACGATAGACGCAATCTGCTCGCGCGTGAGCTGCTGTCCCGGTTTGAGGTCTACCATCACGCTCGCCTTGGCAGGCTTCTTCTCGCCGACGAAGGGCGAATCGATGGCAGGGGTGATATGCACGCGCGCGCCCGCTACCGGCTGCAGGCGCGAGATGGTGTTCTGGAGAGCCTCTTCATGCGCGATACGGGTGGTCTCCTGTTCCACCGTCTGGGTGGTGCCAAAGCCCAGCTTCTCCAGTCGGCTATAGCCCAGCGTGCCCTGATTAGGCAATCCCTCCGCCGCCAGAGAGAGCAACATCTCATCGCGATGCTGTGCAGGCACCTCAATGGTGCTGCCTCCGGCAGAGAGGCGGTAAGGAACCTTCGCCTGCTTCAGCCGCGCGACGATGGCGCCGGAGTCCGACGGCGATAAGCCGGTGTACAGCACGTCCCACTCCGGCTGCGTCGCCCAGAAGGAGAGGGCTATCATCACGATGACCAGTCCCACCGCCGAAGCAACAGCGATCAGCCGGGTCTGGCGGTCACTGGTCTGCCACCACTCGCGCACTCGTTCCAGCATCGACTACACCTGCATCCGCATGATTTCCTGGTACGCCTCTACCACCTTATTGCGCACCTGCACCGCCAGCTGCAGGGCGATAGAGGCTTCCTCCGCCGCAGTAACCACGCGCACCAGGTCGTCGGTCTCACCTGCCGCGAACTGCCGGGCCAGCTCGGCGGCGTCGTTCTGCATCTGGTTTACCCTGTTAAATGCATCCTTGAGCGCGTCGGTGAAGGAGGAATCTGTTCCCTCTCCCGACGTTGTAGGAGAGGGGAGGAGTGCTCCTGTTGCACCCGGCAGCACAGAGTTCAAACGAATATCCATATCTATTCCCCCTTAGACGTTCCTGCCGATGTCCAGCGTGCGCAAAGCCATCTGCTTCGCCGCGTTCATCGCGGTCACATTCGCCTCGTACGCCCGCGTAGCGGTAATCATCTCCACCATTTCGGTCACCACGTTCACGTTGGGCATCCGCACATAACCGTCGGCGTCGGCATCGGGGTGCCCCGGATTGTACACACGCTGGGGAGGGCTTGTATCTTCTGCTATCGCCGCCACACGCACGCCGCCCCTGCCCAGCGCCGGTGCGGACTGGATGCCCAGTAAATCCGCGAAGCCGGTTGGACGCTCTTCCAGTATCGCCACCTTGCGCCGATAGGGACCTCCCGTCGCTGTGCGTGTGGTGTTGACGTTCGCCAGATTGTCAGCGATAACGTCCAGACGCAACCGCTCGGCTGTCAAACCTGACGCGCTGATGCGCAGGGAGTTGAAAATGCTCATGTGTGCTTACCTCCCTCCACCCGTAATGACCGTTCTCAGGCTCTGGTAGCGACCGGCAATCAGCTGGCTGATCGCCTGGAAGCGTATCTGGTTTTCGGCGAGTTGCGCCATCTCGTAGTCGATGTCCACCGTGTTGCCGTCGGGACGCATGGGTGCATCCTCGTCAGGGGTTACTTGAGGTTTTGCCAGCCGGGCAGGCGACAGCGCGTAGTGACGCGGGTCTGTAGTCTGCAGGGGTGTTTGCTGGGCAGCACGCAGAAACTCTTCAAAGGACACGTCGATTCGTCGGTAGCCGGGAGTGTTCACATTCGCGATGTTGTGCGCAATCGCTTCCTGTCGCAGGGCACACGCATGAAGTGCCTGCTTCAGCAAGGGATAATTTCCACCAAACAGCTTATCCATCATCGGTTTCCCTCCTTAAAACAGCCCGCAGAAATCGCTTCCACCTGCTTTCATCTGTCGGCGCGTTTTTCCAGATTTGCGCCGGTTCCACCCTCTCTCCTCGTAACAACGCGCGAGGCACGCCGTCGGTCAGCATTCGCGCTATATATGCTCCGTATGTGCGTCGGAGCAGTGCTGCCGCCTCGCCCAGATCGCACCGGCGGTGCGTCACACCGTGACAATCCGATGCCACCACGCTCACCAGTCGTCGCTCCATCAGTTCGTAGGCGCATCGCGCCGCCGCCGGCGAAGCCTTGCCCGGTATCAGCGAGGCGGTGGTCACTTGCAAATGCACACCCATCTGCACCAGCTCCTCCAGCAAGCCCAGGCGATGCTGGAAGAAGCGGTACCGTTCGGGATGCGCCAGCACCACGCTCCAGCCCGCGTCCAGCAGACTCTGAAGCACTGCCTTGCCGAAAGGCGGCCATTCCTCCCATGGCGGTTCCACCAGCACAGCGCGTCCGCTATCGCCCAGCGACATCCACTCGTCGCGCTGTAATCGCTCCAGCAGGTCAGCAGTTAACGGGATCTCGCAGCCGGGCAGTATCTCTATCGGAACGCCCTTCGCCTGCATCATAGCGTTCAGGTCAGCCACTGCCTTCCGGAACTGCGACGCGCTCAGCTCCTGCCGCTCGCCCCAGCGGAGGTGCGGCGTCGCTACCATGACGCTCACGCCCTGTGCGGCGGCATCTTCCGCCATGAGCAGCGCTTCGCCGATGTCCTGGAGACCGTCGTCGACGCCGGGGAGAATGTGGGTGTGGATGTCTATCATGATGGGGCTAACGTCGGAACACCGAGTAGGTCGCCAGCAGCGTGCCCAGTACCGCCGTCCATTCGTAATTGGGTCTGGGGCGCGAAGGCACAATCACCACATCGGTCGGCTGCAGGGGGAAGCGCGCTCCTTGCGGGGTGGTCGCGTTCACCTGCAGGAACCGATTGCCCCGATTGACCACGATGCGCTCCAGCCGTGCCTCACGGGTGGGACCTCCTGCGGCGGTCAGCGCATCCATCAGCGTCTCGCATCGCCCCTTTATCCAGCCGTATGCTCCTGCCCTCGCGACCTCGCCGATGATGAAGAGGGTGTTTTCCCGTTCCGGCACGCGGATGGTCATACCCGCCTGCAACGGTCGCTGGCGAACGCTGGTGTCCAGCAGGTCTACCACCTCTACCCTTTCGCCCACCTGCACCTCGGCGCGAGACGGGTCTGCAAATGTCAAGGTGCCTCCGGCGGTCGCCAGCGCTTCTTCCAGGTTTCGTAGCGTGCCTACCGGATACACTCCCGGACGCGCCACCGCACCGGTGACGGTGAAAGTGGCTTCAGAGACAATCAGGTTATCACCCGGTTGAAGCACGAAGCGTACCGCCGAATCCTCTCGTAAGGGATTATCGGTAAACCTCACGGAGAACTTTACGTCTCGCGCCTGCTCTTTGCGAAGAACAGTGAGGTGGTCACGGTCGGCGTTGGTGGTAAAGCCGCCTGCCAGCGCAATCGCTTCGGCGACGGTTAAGCCGGGCTGCAGAGGATAGACGCCCGGGCGAGCCACCGCCCCGAGCACAAAAATCTGATGTTGCGCGAAAGATTTGACGATGACGCTGACGCGGGGATTTTTCACCCAGCGGGAGAGTGAGGTGGTAATCTGCTGCGCCAGTTCAACTGGGGTGGCTCCCTGCGCACGCAGTTCTCCTACCACCGGCAGGGAGATGTTGCCGTCGGGGCGTACGATAACCGTGCGGGAGAGGTCTTCGTAGCCCCATACAGCCACCTCCAGCGTATCGCCGGGGCTGATACGGTAGTCGCTTGCGCTCCCTGCACCGCCGGGCAGAAAAAGGCACAACACGCCAACCAGCAGGGCAAGCCTGCCCCACATCGTCGGTTACACCTCTTCTTCCTCTTCGTCCAGCCCTTTCTCCTCTTCCTGAGCCAGCTCTTCCAGCGAGGTGGTCTCCAGTCCCTCCTCGCGCTCGATGATGTCTATATCCTCTGCAGGCTCCTCGGGCAGAGGGGGCAGGTCGTCTACAATCACTATCGGGGTGCGGTGCTTGGTACGGCACTCTTCGCAGGTGAACTTGACCTTGACACCGGTCAACCAGGTGGGGATTTTTTCCAGTGGTTTACCGCAATCTACGCACACTACCGCACTCATTTGCGGGCTTCCTCCTTCTTTTTGGATGATTGCTCCTGCTCCTTCATTTTCTGCTCGTAGTGGCGCACGGAGAGGATGGCGTTCACAATCATCAGTGCAGTGGCACCGAAGTACAACCACGGCAGCAGCGGGTCATGCGGCTGCCCCGGATCGCGGATGGCATCTGCTCCGTACACCAGCCCCACTGCGCCGATGATGAACAGCAGCACCGCCAAACCGGTGAAACTGTTGAGAAACTTCCACACGGTACGAAGCCTCCATGAACGTGATAGCACACTATATTGTACCCTCTTTTTGAGAGGTATGCCGCTCATGCAGAAGCGGCTGCCAGTCCGAATAAACAAGCAGCCGAGGCAAGCGCCATCAGGCTGGTAGCAGGTTCTCGCTTGTCTTCTACATGCCAGTCGTCGGGATAGTCCCCGGCCGGCGAGCGAAGCGTTTTCACGAAGTCCGCCGTACGCTCCACCAGCACCGTCCAGCGGGTATCTTCGGTGACCTGAGCCAGCTGCTGATATGCCTCACATAGCTTCACCACAAACGGCGCGTAACCTTCCAGCGATTTGCTGCGCCGGCCCAGCCACATCTTCTCCGACGCATACGCCAGCCGCAGCGCCTCGCGCAGGTACTCCTCGCGTCGGGTGAGCCGATGCCACCACAGGTTTGCCTGAATCATCAGCGCGGTGTTGTAGGGAAACTTGGCGCGGTCCACTCGCCCTTCCAGCTGAATGTTGTCCCAGAAGAGACCATCCTCCGGGTCCTGAAGATGCGCGTTGAGCCAATCGTATATCCGTTTCGCCTGTTGCAGGTAGTCCGCAGTGCGCGTGAGGGAATAGAGCCACAAAGCGGACACCAGTGCGGGCGCGTTAGAACAGGTGTTCTTGCTCTTCCGGCTCTGGTGCCAGTAGATGCCGCCACCCAGCTGCTCATCCCAACCACTCCATACGAAGCGGTGTACCTCCTGCGCCCAACGAAGCCATTCTTTGTCGCGCGTTAACGTATACATCTGCAGATAGTTCAGCGCAATCCATGCGTTATCATCGTAGTACTTGTCGTTTCCTTTCGGATAGGCGTCGAAACCGGGCGGATGATGTGTGTCGTCCCAGTAGGCAAGCAGGGTCTGCTGGAGCCGCTGCAGGTCGGGTAGATACCGTTTGGGGTCATGCCGCGCCGCTGTGATAAGCGCGGACTGGTACATGCTGAGCGGCCACAGGGTCGCGTACGGCAGGTCTGCCCTGGGCAGCCTCTCACGATACATCGAGCTGTTCGGAAGCCGCAGGGTTTTCTCGATGCGCTCCAGCGCTTCGGTTGCCAGCCGATAGTATGCCGTTTCGTGAGTCATACTGCCTCGTTTCCTTTGTTGCTCTCCATTCATGTTTTGTTTACGGCTGTGCCGATTCCCTTGCCATCAGGTTAAAAAATCTTGGAGGACGGCGCGAAAACGCTTGACAGGCGCGAGCGGCTGTGATACACTATTGCCAAATCACATAAGGGTAAGCCGTCTGCGCCCCGATCGCATCGGGGCTGAAATATCGGGGGAAGTCCGGTGAGAATCCGGCGCAGGCCCGCTGCGGTGTGTCTCCCCGTTGGGAGACGAGCCCGAATGCCCGGCGACGGCTGGTCACGCCCTGCACATTTGCAGGGCACCCCTTCGCGGAGGGAGGGGGGACGTGACCCGAAGGTGTATCGGGCGCGTTTCAACCAACCTGGTGCGGAAGGGCATCAGGTTTTTTGTTAACGCGCCGAAAACGCACACCGCTTCCGACGTTTCCCTCCGCGCGTCGTGAGCGGTGAATTTTTTGGTAAGGAGGGAAATATGTTCCGCCAACGCAACGCTTTTACGCTGATCGAGCTGCTGGTAGTCATCGCGATTATCGCGATACTGGCAGCCATTCTCTTCCCCGTCTTCGCGCAGGCGCGGGAGAAAGCCCGCCAGGCAAGCTGCCAGAGCAATCTGAAGCAGCTGGGACTGGCAACGCTGATGTACCTCCAGGATTACGACGAGACCTATCCCGTCGCTCAGTACGCCTATAGCGGTTCTTTACGACAGTGCTGGTTCGGCAAGGAAACGCAGGCGGGCGTGTGGGACAAAACGCAGAGCTTGCTCTACCCCTACATGAAGAACGGGCAGATTCAGCGCTGTCCCAGCTGGGGTGGGCGCACCCGCTTCGGCGACGGTAACGGCTACGGCTACAACTGGGGTTATATCGGCTCGGACATCTACATCACCTTCGACTGGAGCACCTGGCCCAACCTGCGCAACCCCGCATCTGAATCCGCGCTCTCACGCCCCGCGGAAAAGGTGATGTTCGCCGACAGCGGTTTTTACAATGTGCCCTGGTACGGCGGTGACGGCACGATGTGGGAAACGCCCTACATTGACCCGCCATCCATGTGGTGGGGCAACCCCACGGTGGACTTTCGCCACATCGACAACCGTAAGGATGTGGACGCCGGCAATCAGGTGGTAAAACATCGCGGGTTCGCGAACATCGTCTTCTGCGACGGGCACGTGAAGCCGATGAGCCAGACGCAGATGACCGATGCTCACTTCACCCGCGATTGAGTCTTTTGAGTTCCTCCTGCATATAGTGCGTTGATATGCAATACCCCCCTTCCATAGAAGGGGGGACTTTTTGTTACATACCCTGCTTTGCGGGCGGGCGATACTGCCCGGTGGGATGCACCTCGGCGGTTGCTCCCGCTTCGCGCAGCATTCGGCGGTAGGAATCCGCCTTGCGTCGGGGCAGGTCTACGAGAATGACCATCGGCAGGTCTTTTAGAATGCCCCGACAGTGGTCGCGCGGTGCCGCCAAGATGGTACAGAGTATCTCCAGAACCTCTTCCGTGTTGTGCCCGGCGTCTACCAGCACAAGGTCATAAGTGGTGTATTCCAGGCTCTCTTCCGCTGCCCCCACAGGAGCTGCTGCCACACCGGGCCTGGCAGGCTTGAGGTCGTTCTGTCCGTTACAGTTGTCGCAGATGAACATCTTCGCGCGGGGCGATACCTTCTGTGGTGTGCCACAGTGGCGACACACCAGCACCAGCGGAGGCACTACCTGTCCTCCCTCAATTGCCACTACCCGATGGCAGTGTTCGCAGGAGTAGTCCTCCGTCGGTGGAGCAAGGAATAGCGTCGGCTGTTCGCAGTAGGGGCAGATTGCCCGATAAGAGGGCAGGTTATTCAGCTGCATATACTGCCACCCGCCGTATCCTGCAATGCCCACACCCGCGATGGTCACAATCACCCCAATGATAAACGGCATCCACGCGGCAATGGTGGACAGGTACAGCAGGAACAATCCGAACGCAAGCACCACTATCCCTACGATAACGATAGGGATGATGCGCTGTAACTCCGCCTCAATCACCTCAGTACGGGTCGGCTGTGCCATGGCTGGACCCCCTTGAACGGATTATGCGTGTTTAAGATAACACGTCGGGCGCAGTGCTGTCAACCGCCGTGAAAAAAAGACGCTGGGTATTTCTCCAGCGTCCAAGGTCAGGGGGTATGTTGTTGTGTCTTGTTGCGATAAAGGCTTAGATCGCGCGCAATATCACATCGCCGCGAATGGTTCTGGCTACCACTGTGCCCGCTTCCGCGCCTGTGCCGAACGTGCCCTCCCATTCACCGCGTTCGTTCCGCGTCAGCGCGATGCCAAGCTGATTCTGCACCTCCCCATCGGTGGAGATGACTCGCACGGTGCAGTACGAACCCTGCGGCAGGCTCACCGCTACATCGCCGCTGGCGGTCTGCAGGTGCGCCTCTCCGCTGAAAGGCTCCCTGAACTCCAGGCGAATATCACCGCTGGCGGAAGTGAGCGAAACCCGTTTTGCGCTCAGCTGCTGCGCTACGATATCGCCACTGGCGGTGCGCGCTCGCAGCTCTTCTCTGCCGGTGCACGAATCGCACCGGATGTCGCCGCTTTGCGTTTGCGCGTCGATGCTGTCGGCTTCGGCTCGCTCCAGTACGATGTCGCCGCTGGCAGAGATAAGGCGCACCTTGTCGGTTGCGTCGCGCACGGTGATGTCGCCGCTCGCGCTTTCCACACTGACCGCCGCTCGCGTGCTCTCCACAGTAACGTCGCCCGCTGTGGATTGAATCTCCACCGAGACGCCTGTCGGCACGGTAATATCCACGTCGGCGGAGGCGAATTTGCCTGCTCGCGCTACGCGCACGAAGACTACGTCGCCGCGCTGTTCGATAACCGGCGCCCACGCGCCTGCGCCCTGTTCGGCTTGTTCGGGACCCTCAGCGCGGATAGCGCCCTCGGCGTGCACGCACATCTGCGTAGCGCCCTCCTGTCCGCGCACGTGCACATCACCCAGCACGTTCTGCACAATCAGGCGTGCACTCGCGGGAATGTCTATCGTCTGGTCAAACTCCACATCCTGCACCGTGCCCAGTCGCAAGTCGATGTCCCAGCGCCCCATGCCACGAAAGGCGCGTTGAGCCTCCTCCCAGCCGCGGCGGGTCTGTTCGCGGATTTCCTCGCTGATACGCTTCCATTCGTGCTGAATGCGCCGCCAGTCCACGCCCTGGAAGGCTTTGCGCAGCTGCTCCATCGCCTCTTCGAAAGTGGTCTCTTCCTTGCGTTTGCCCCTCTCTTCGCCCGGCTTTGCCATCAGCGCCTCGATGAGCATTTGCGCCTGTTCAGGGGTCAATTTGCCCTCGCGCACCATGCGCAAGATTCTCTGCAGTTCCTCGTTCATGGGTTCACACCTCCTGCTGCAACCGGCGCAGCTCTTCCGCCGCTTCTTCTGCGGTAATGTCGCCGCGCTCCAGCGCATCCAGAATCGCCTTCCGGCGTTCCTGCACATCCATCTCCTCAGCCTTCTCTTCACCAACTGCCGACAGCCCAAGCGCCTGCAACAGCGACTCCAGTCGCGCTTTCACCGTCGGGTAGGAGATGTTCAGTTCGCGCTCCACGCAGTTATACACACCGCGACAGCGCAGAAACACCTCCAGAAACTGCCTCTGCTCCGCATCCAGACCGCAGTACCGGCAGGTGGATGCTGAGAACTGACCACGCAGCTGCGTCCCACAGCTTTCGCACACCACTTCCCGAATTTGCAGGCCGCCGTTGCATACCGGACACCTTGCAGGAACGGAGTACATCGTTATCACCTCCACTGTTTTAGATTATACACGGTCATATTCAAAAAATCAATAGTTTTTAGTAAAATTTTGAAAATATTTTGAAAATTCTCAAATACTACTCTGCCGCACGTGATTATTTGGACATGAGCGGAGCAGTTGCGCTTGCCTGTCATTCTGAGCGCAAGCGAAGAATCTCAGAGATGCTTTCTGCGTTCAGCATGACAAGAAAAGGATGAGATGCTTCGCTAACGCTCAGCATAACAGGTATTCGGCTTGTCCGGGTACGGGTTTGTGGCTAAAGCCGCGCCTTCTCCAACGAAGCCAGCCTGCACTGGCTAAGAACCCTGCGAAGGCATAGTTTCGTTTGCAAGCAAACGGCTTTAGTCGGGTGTGCCATGTTGAAATCTTCATGCGCATTCACTTAGCGCGTAACAGGTATCGGGTATACTGGTACCGGGTTTTGACATCGCTTCTATGGGAAACACTGTCCGAGCGCAGAAACATATCCTGCTTGGATTTTGTCTGCTTGTAGCACTGGCGATTGGCGGCTGTGGTATCAACCCGCGCCGATTGGCGGAGAAGCGCGTGGAAGCACAGCTGCCTCGACTCATCGGTCCGGCAAAGCGTTACCGCGCAACTCTTCTGGGGAGGCACGAGCGCATGTTTCAGGGAAAGGTGAAGGCGGCGCGACTTGTGGGTGAGGGGGTGGAGATTCAACCGGGGCTCACCCTGCGTGAGCTGGTAGTAGAACTGCAGGAGGTGGAGTACCATCAGGGGTCCCCTCTCAAGGCGAAGCAAGGTTCTTTCCACGCTGTGCTGGATGACGAGGTACTGCAGTCCTATCTCAGCAGCCTGATACCCCCTGTTCGCTTGCCGTGGAATCTGGTGGTCTCCCGTCTGGATAACCTGCGTGTCCGCAGTCGCGCGGGCGAGGTCAGGCTATCTGTTGACGTACATACCCGTCTCGGTGTGAAGATAACCGGTGAACTGAGCGGTGCACTTCGTCTAAAAGAGGGTACGCAGATATGGTTTGAAGCCTCTGAGGTCAAAGTGGTGGGGCTTTCCGTGCCCGAGAAGGTACGCGAGTTGCTCTCGGAGATGTTCCTGAATCGCCCGCTGATAGACCTCTCCGGCATCAAGGCGCCTGTCCGCATCGAGCGGGTAGCCGTTGGAGAAGGGATGTTAATGTTCGAAGGGGCGGTTCTGGTGGAAAAACTGGCTGAGCTGACGCCGGGTTAATCAGGACTGCACAGGCTCGTGTTGTTGAAGAGATGCCCAGTGCTGCAGCAGACGAGCGAACTGGATTTTCTCCATGCGGTTCATCTCGGTGAAGCGTACGCCGATTTCCCATCCGCTGTCGTTGAGCAGTTTGCTTGTTCGTACTATCTCTGCTACGGCGCGCACCGCTTGCTGGGTGGCAGATGAGATGAAAACCACTTCCAGCGTATTGGAGCGCAGAACGAACTCCTGGGACAGGTAGATACGAGCGCCTCCCGCCGAGATGTCGCGGCACACTCCACTAATCCATTCGGTGTCTCCGACCACACGCAGGCGTACCTGCATGTCGCACCGGTAGCGCTCGTGCTGGCGTCTCTGCTGGAAGCGGAACGAGCCGTTCACCGATACAATCATCTGTCCCGATGCCATGTCGCAGCGCTGGACAACAGCCTCTGAGGTGTACACTCCTGTGCCCCCGCTGATAGCGATCAATACGGTCGTGCCGGGTTTCATAGAGCCTTCACACACCGGAGGGTCTGTCAGCTGAACCCCCAACAGCGGACGCGCCATTTGTACCAGATTCCCGCGCAACGCGACCGGGGTGTTTCCCAGCTTAAAGTGTATCTCTACCGGGTCGCCTGTTCGGAACACAGGAACATCGCCCCTGTCTATAAATGTTACTGTAGCAATTATCGGATTGGGGTAGAAGAAATTTCAGGCTAGCGGGCACCTTGCGTGCCTATATCCTGTGACACATGCCATCTCCGCTGCGCCATTGCCTCATGTTGCTTTTGAAGCACAAATCGGGCTATGCGCTCGAGATGCTCTGCGTCCAGGTCTGTAAAGGCACAGTGCAGGCGATACTCCAGATGACCGTCTGCCACGCTTTCGGAGACTCCCACCACTGTCAGGCGCGTCGACTCCGGCAGCACATTGGATAGCTCTGGAGCCTCCAGGCGTACCACACTTCCCACGACGGGGGCAACTGGCACTTGTAAGCATACACCCCCGCCTCCGATGTCCAGCACGACCCCTGCGTACCGACCGATGCCTTTCCCGCCAACCACCTCCACCGTAGCCGGCGCGAACACTTCCACACGCGCGAAATGCCGTCGCTGCAGGCGGTGCAGTAGAGGTTGCTTGCGCAGCTTGAGGGTGCGGGGCTCATC
>BEHS01000051.1 GCA_002898895.1 bacterium HR16
GCGGGCACGCTTACTTTGCTCGAACCCGCAGTATCGTGAGAGGCGAACGGAACAAAAAGGCACCGGCATAAACCTCGCCGTCACGGGCAAGAGAAAGAGAGCCGGTGCCTTAACTATTCCTCTCAGCAAATCAGTCAGTGTCGATTCGATAAGCAGGCGGGGGAATAGTCCACGATTAGTAATGCCCGCAGCTACTGCAGCCGCCGGCCTCCTGCCCCTCGTCGGTAGCGAAGGACTGCCCGCAGCCGCAGGACCGAATGGCGTTCGGATTATCGATCTTGAACCCGCCACCGAGGCTGTCTTCCACGAAATCCACTTCCGAACCGCTCATATAGCCCAGGCTCAGCGGGTCAATCACAATCTTCACGCCGTGCGAGTCGAAAATCTGGTCGCCTTCATCCACGATGTCATCAATCGCCATGCCGTACTGCAAGCCGGAGCAACCGCCACCCGCTACAAACACGCGGAGCATGGCGTCGTTCTTACCCTGCGCTTCCATGATGTTGCGAATCTCGGTTGCTGCCCGTTCGGTCAATGTAATCATCGCGCTGTTTCCACCCCTTATCTGATTGTCGGACTGTTATAGTATACCTCTTCTGCTAGCCAGCGTCTATCCCGTGCGCTCCACCCGGAGGGCGAGCACTCAGCCGAGCCATGCAACATACTCGGCATGATCGCTCTAAGTATTTAGCCATGCAAATTATATCCTATTTTCGCAGAAGATGCAAGTGGATTTCACTCAATCCCCTGCGCGGCGAGCCAGCGCTCGGCGTCTATCGCCGCCATACAACCACTGCCTGCAGCGGTGACCGCCTGACGGTATACACGGTCCGCCACATCGCCCGCTGCGAACACGCCTTCCACGCTGGTGTAAGTGCCCTGCCGCAGGAGGATGTAACCCTGTTCGTCCATTTCCACCTGACCGGCAAAGATGTCGGTATTCGGCTTATGCCCGATCGCCATGAACACCCCATCAATCGGCTTGTCCCACACCTCGCCGGTTTTCACGTTGCGCAGGCGCACGCCCGTCACCTTGCCCGCGTTCACATCGTAGATGTCTTCCACCACTGTGTTCCAGATGAACTCGATCTTGGGGTTATCAAACGCCCGCTGTTGCATAATCTTGCTGGCACGCAGCTGGTCGCGCCGATGCACCACATATACTTTCGTGGCGAACTTGGTGAGGAAGATCGCCTCTTCCATCGCGGTGTCGCCGCCGCCGACCACAATCACCTCTTTGCCCCGGAAGAAGAAGCCGTCGCAGGTAGCGCAGGCGGAGACTCCCCTGCCCTGCAGTTTCTGTTCCGCTTCCAGGCCCAGCCATTTCGCGCTGGCTCCGGTGGCGATAATGACCGCGTGCGCTTCGTACAGGTTCTCTGCGCTATCCCACAGCTTGAACGGGCGTGTGGAGAAGTCCACCCGCGTAACCACGTCGGTGATTATCTGCGTGCCGAACCGTTCCGCCTGCTGACGGAATAGCTGCATCAGCTCCGGTCCCTGAATGCCCTCTGGAAAACCGGGGTAGTTCTCTACCTCTGAGGTAATGGTTAGCTGCCCACCCGGCTGCAAGCCCTCGAACAAAAGGGGTTGCAGATTTGCCCTCGCGGCGTAGATGGCGGCGGTGTAGCCCGCCGGTCCCGAACCGATGATAACCAGTTTGTGTGCCAATGTACAACACCTCCTGTGGTGAATGAGTGCTTTTCTTCCGTAGTGTTCAAGGTGTACGACGCACCCGAAAACCAGTGCGCTCTACAACCACCAGCGCTCCCCTGAGAGAGGACATGTCAAATTTATCGCAAAAGTTCTCAAGTGCATACCACACGTCCTCCGCAACAGGAGGATGGACACGTATCAGAACAACCCCATAATGCGAGCTCGGTGGATATCGTAAAATGTCGGCAAAGTGTTTGTCAAAGGTGATCAATGTCCGCTCCTCCCGGAGAGCCAAACGCATGATAGCCTCGTCGGAGGCACCCGATAAACCTGATTCACGAATATCCTTCACGTCGTATCCCCGACTGCGCAGATTCCGCACCAGGGCAGGAAAAATGTTCTCGTCGGTAAGAAGCCTCGGCATTCAGCTCTCCCCTCAGAACGGAACGTACTCCGTATCGCGCACCAGGGTTGTAGCATATTGCAAGCACGCCTCGATGTCCTCTTTGGTGAGTTGCGGGTAGTAGTCGCGTATAATCTGCTCGGGAGATACACCCGCCTCGAGGAGCTCCAGAATCAGATACACCATGATGCGCGTACCTCTGATACAGGGTTGTCCGTGACATACCTCAGGGTCTACGCTTATCCTTTCAAGCAGGGTTTTCATCATACTTCCCCCCTCATTAGATACGCAAGTGCTACGGGTAGATTCCCCGCGTGATAATGGCGTCGGCGACCCTGCCCACGCCGATGATGTAAGCGGCGGTGCGCATATCCACCTTGCGCGTCTTCGCCGTACGCGCCACCTCCTCAAACGCGTTGATAAGTACCCGCTCCAGCCTCTGGTTGACCTCATCCTCGCTCCAGAAGAAGCTCTGCAGGTCTTGCACCCACTCGAAGTACGAAACGATGACCCCGCCGGCATTTGCCAGAATGTCGGGCACAAGGAACACGCCCGCTTCGTTCAGGATGCGGTCTGCCTCCGGTGTGGTAGGACCGTTCGCTCCTTCGATGATTACCCGGGCCTTGATACGTTCCGCGTTCTCGCTGGTAATCTGATTGCCCAGCGCGGCAGGTACCAGGAAATCGCAGGGCAGCTCCAGCATTTCCGCGTTGGTTATCACCTCTCCCTCGGCGTACTGGGGCAACGTGCCTTCGCGCCGGACGCAATGTTTCAACAGCACGGGAACTTCCAGCCCCTTAGGATTATACACCGCATTCAGGGCATCGCTGACGGCAACCACTTTCGCACCCGCCTCGTGGAAGAACTTCGCCGCGGTACTTCCCACGTTCCCGAAACCCTGTATCACCACGCGCGCGCCCTGCAAGGGAATATTCAGCATCTGCGAGCATCGGTTCGCCACCATCACCAGCCCGCGCCCGGTGGCTTCAATCCGCCCCTCGGAGCCACCTACCGCTATTGGCTTGCCGGTGACCACCGCAGGAACAGTATACCCCTTGTGCATACTGTAGGTATCCATAATCCACGCCATCACCTGCGGGTCGGTTCCCACATCGGGGGCGGGGATGTCGCTTTCGGGTCCGATGATGACACTGATTTCGGTCGTATAGCGGCGGGTCAGGCGTTCCAGCTCCTTAAGAGACAGCTTCTTCGGGTCACACATCACCCCGCCTTTTGCCCCGCCAAACGGGATGTTCACCACGGCGCATTTCCACGTCATCCACATCGCCAGTGCGCGCACCTCGTCCAGGTCTGCATGGGGGTGATAGCGGATGCCTCCCTTGGAGGGACCGCGCGCGCGATTGTGCTGGACACGATAGCCCGTGAAGATTCGCACCGAGCCATCGTCCATCTGCACAGGGAAATTCACCGTCAACTCGCGTTCGGGGTACTTGAGGAATTCGTGTATCTTGGGGTCCAGTTCTAGCAGTTCCGCCACAATCGCTAACTGCTGCAACGCCATCTTATAGGGGTTCGCCTCATTGCGTCCCTTGGTTCGCGTTGTGGACATTGTGTCTCCTCCATCGCTCGAATTTTGTTTAAGATGTATAACTCAGCCCCGTGCTCGGCGGCAGGATGTGCCTGACCCACGCGGAGACCGGTACCACAAACACCAGATTATACAGGCTCTCGCCCACCGCCAGAGATACCCACCGCCCTACGTTCTGCTGTGGTGAGAACAGGAAGAACACCGCCTCGCACAACATACTGCCCGTCAGCGCAGAGAAAATCAATACAATAGGATTATGGCGAAAAACGCGCAACTCCAGCAGTCCCAGCAGCGCCCCCAACATCATCCGGCTAATCAGGTAACTGCCCACCGACATCCCCACCACGCTACCCATGAGCCACCCGGACAGGAAACCGTACGCCGTTGCAACGTGTACCGAAGTATTCACCGCTATGCAGATAAGCACCACCTTATTGAAATCGGGCTGTACCCCGTGAAAGCGCAGGCGATGTGCAAACACCGCCTGTACGGCAGTGGCAAACAGTATTAGCAACACCAGTTTCAACCACGCGGGTAATCTCATTGGGGTGTTGCCTCCGCACGGGTGAGCAGCACCTCTTCAACCCGCGTCACGTCCACAAACGGCTTGATTCGCGCCTCGCGCATCCCCGCTTGCCTTTGCTCCATCACCTGTTCGACGACGCCGATGGGGATACCTGCGGGATATACCCCTCCCAACCCGGAGGTAATCACCACGTCGCCCGGACGCACGTCGGCATCTTTAGACAGAAAGGTTAGCACCAGATAGTCTTCTCCCCGCCCCCGACAGACACCGACCGCCCGCGACTCCGCACGCTGTACCCGCGCGCCAACGCTGGCGTTGGGGTCGGTAATCAACAGAACATGAGCGGTGTGGCGCGTGACCATATACACCAGCCCGACCAGCCCCTTGTCCGTCACCGCCACCATGCGCGGACGCACCCCCTCCGCCTGTCCACAACCCACAATCAGCGTATGGAAGTAGGCAGACGGCTGAATCGCCAGCACGCGCGCCACCAGAGGGCGTATCTTCTTTGTCTGTGCAAACTGCAGCAGGCGGCGCAGACGCTCGTTCTCCTGACGCAGCTCCTCCTGCGCCACCTGCTCTGCCCGCAAGGCTTCCATCTCTTGCCTGAGGCGTTCGTTCTCTTCGCGCAAACGCCGCCCGTGAACCACCCCGTAGCCGAAGTCCGAGAGAAAATCTCCGGTAGAGCGCAGGGCAGATTGCACCGGTGCAACGAGAGCCATTACCGCTTCGGCAAACGGGTTCGTCGCTCCGCGTTGCACAGCACGGTTGTGCTGTATGCCAACGAATAGAGCCAGCACAGCAAGCAGGGCGATAACCCGAAACCGGTTGTCGCGCCAGAGATTGCGCATACAGATACACACTCACTAGGAGTAAGAGCGGTTCGTGCCGATGAGCACCTTGCGCAGGCTGGGGTTGGTCTCTATCTCCTCCAGCACCCTGCCGGTGCCTATCACCACACAGCTGAGCGGGTCCGGCGCTACGTGCACAGGCATGCCGGTCTCCTTAGCAATCAGGCAGTCCAGCCCCCGTAGCAACGCACCGCCGCCCGCCAGCGTAATACCACGGTTAATAATGTCCGCCGCGAGCTCGGGTGGGGTCATCTCCAGCGTCAGCTTCACCGCCTCCACAATAGCGTTAACCGGCTCCTGAATGGCGTGCCGAATCTCCTCGGAGGAGATGACCGCACTGCGCGGTAGTCCGGTAATCAGGTCTCGCCCGCGCACCTCCATTGTGGTCTCCTCGTCCAGCGGATACGCGGAACCTATCTGGATTTTCGCCTCCTCGGCGGTGCGGTCGCCGATATACAGGTTGTAGGTGCGACGCACGTAAGCGGCGATGGCTTCGTCGATTTCATCCCCCGCAATACGGATGGAACGGCTCGCCACAATACCCGACAGCGAGATGACCGCTACTTCGGTGGTGCCGCCGCCGATGTCCACAATCATCGAGCCGGTCGCATCACCCACAGGTAAGCCCGCTCCTATCGCCGCTGCCATCGGCTCCTCGATGAGATACGACTCTTTCGCTCCTGCCTTCTTGCAGGCGTCCATCACCGCGCGACGCTCCACCTCGGTCACACCGCTGGGGATGCCCACCACCACCGTCGGCGCCGCCCACGAACGCCGGTGCACTTTCTGGATGAAATAGCGGAGCATCTTCTCGGTCTGGTCGAAGTCGGCGATGACCCCATCTTTCAGCGGGCGAATGGCAACGATGTTGCCGGGGGTGCGTCCGAGCATCCGTTTGGCTTCTTCGCCCACCGCCAGAACCTTTTTGGTATCTTTTTCGATAGCAACTACAGAAGGCTCACGGAGGAGAATACCTTTGCCTCGCACGTGCACCAGAGTGTTCGCCGTGCCGAGGTCGATACCCATATCCCGCGAGAAACGTCCCAGAAACCTTTTCCAAATCGCCATGCGAACCCTTTCCGTCCTCCATCCTGCGCGATACACCAGTATATCATAACATAAAAGTATCTGCGCTTCACACCCTTCTTATCTGTACGTGATGCGCACGCTCTCTACCTCGTCCCGTACCAATCCGGGAGGCCCGTCGATCTGCGCTTCGAGATAAAACGAGGCAGAGGTTTGCTCCATCACAAGCGTGTAAGGCAATGTCACCCGAAAAGGAACTACGCTTGCCGTTGACGGCTTCAGGTGACGGCTGGCAGCAGAAACCATCCGTGGCGCGTGGGAGGCGGCGGGTACCAGAACATGGAGCACGTTGTTGAGCCGAATACACACCTGAAAATCGGTCACATCGTACGGACCGACGTTCAAAACGGTTGCCGTACCCTTCAGGATGGTCGCATTTCCTGCTTTAAACACGCTCGCATCCGCATCTTTGAGGATGACCTTCCCCTCCTGAATCGGCGCGGGTTGTTGGGGGTCAACTGGCACCAGTTCGGGCTCGCCCTGCGGGTTCTCCACAATGTAGTACTGTGAGCCGTCATTGTAACGCGCAATCGGCGGCGGATACTGTTTCATTATCACGCCGGGCAAGAGCGGCTGGTAGACCATCAGAACGGGAGCGGAAGGAGCGGGTGCCGCGGAAGGTGGCGGCGAGAGGGGTACATTTCGTGTCACGCTCTGCGGTATGTTGCTTCGCATGGGCGGTGTGGTTGTGGGCAGAGGCGCAGAGATGGGCGTGTTTGTCACAGGTGGAGCCGGGCGACGCTTCCCTTTCTGTTGTGCCAGGTTGCTGGACAACCACATCAGAGTTCCAACCAGCACGATGGCTACCAGCACGAGTAGAACAAGAAGCAGGAAACCTCCCTGGGTCCTTCTCATAGCGATCAACCTCCTCTACTCTGGGCGAGGCAGTCCGCCTCGCCCAGAACATTACGAACTCTTACCCGCTACCGCCTCCACCTTCTCCGCTACCTTCCAGCCGGATGGCGCGGTAACCGCCTTTCGACTTGTAGTACAGGAACTGCAAGCCAAACAGCACCACCAGAATCACCGGCAGGATGGCTACGTAGCGGATAGCCATTGCCGCGCCCTGACGCAGGGCTTCCTTAATCACCTTTGTCTGCTCCGCAGCGGTTGGGTCGCCCTGTTGTGCTCTATCCTCTATCTCCTTCGCCTTCTCAGGGCTGAACTTGCTATCCACCACCACTATCTGCCGGAGTTCAGGGGTCAGGTGCTGGATGGTGTGATGGTCGTAGATTCGCCCCATCACCGGACCGGCGATGCCCGCTGCGATCATACCGGTCGCACCCATCACCGCCAGCAGGAACTCCCCGCCGCGCGGATACCGCTCAGAGGTGACCCCCAGCATGGTGGGCCAGAAGTAGGTCTTGCCGATGCCGAACACGGTCGCCGCGGCGAACGCCACACCCGGAGCGAAGGCATGGCTCAGCCAGTACAGGCCAACCGCCGCCAGCGCGGCGCAAATCGCCAGCAATCCCACCGGTGTGAAAACTCTGGTGAGCGGGCCGGCGAACAGCCGCAGCACGAACATCAAGCCCGCGGTGTACACCAGGAACAAGATGCCGCGAATGCCCACCGTGTCGGTCAATACTGAGCCAACCCACTGGTCAGGTCCCAGCTCGGTGATGGCGGTCATACACATGCACAGCATTAACAACAACACACCCGGACGCAGAATCTCCTTGAACATCTCGGCGGTAGACACACCGGAAGCGGCACGCTCGGTCTGCGGGAACTTCTCCGTCCATATCATCGCCCCGTAAATGAGGGCTGGAATGATAATGGTACCGACCCGAACCTGCCAGCTGGCATGGAAGTACTCCGCCAGCGCCGTGGTGAGCAAGCCGCCGATAACCAGCCCGCCGGGCCACCATGCATGGAGCACGTTCAACTTGTGCGTTTTGTCCTCCGGGTACATAGTGGCGGCAAGCGGGTTAATTACCCCCTCCACCGTACCGTTCGCCAGCCCCACCAGTAAGGTGGATGCCAGTAGAAAGGGAAAACCAAATTGCGGGGACAGGATGGTGAAGATAATCCCCAGAATGTGCCCAATGCAGGCAAGCCGAAGCAACCTGCCCATGCCGATGATGTTACACAGGGGCCCCACAATCAGGATGGCGATAGGGAACCCCCAGATGCCCATCAGGTTCACGAAACCCTGCTGTTCGTGACTGATGTTGAAAGTAACACCCAGCTCCTTCAGGATGTCCGCGCGGATGGAGAAAGCCATCGCGGTGGTCACCAGTGCAATGCAGCTGGCAATAAACAGCTTCTCGCGATGGTACGTTCCAGACGAACCGTGTGCGTTCAACTCCCTACCTCCTTACACAGGAATGTTTTTTGGGATGTTTCTTGTGCATTATCATAAAACGCTTGTACATTCTCGTCAATAGCTCGATTACCTTCACTGATTGCACACTCGCTCCTGCTCGTGTTAAAATGGATACGGTAAAGGAGGTTCATCCGTCGCTATGCCTGTTATCGAGCACAGCATCTGGATTAACGCACCGGTAGAGAAGGTTTACGCCGCCGCCAGAGAGGTGGAACGGTTCCCGGAAGTGATGCCCGACCTGGAGTCGGTGAAGGTTTTGGAGCGGAGCGAAGATGGTTCGCGCACGGTCACCGAATGGACGGGACTGGTACGCGAATTCAACAACATGCGTGTGAAGTGGACAGAGGAAGACCTCTGGGATGACGCCGCACACACCTGTCGTTTCCGTCTGATTAAGGGCGACCTGCAGCGCATGGAGGGTGAATGGCGGTTTGTCGAGGAGGAAGGTGGCACGCGCTTCCATTCACGTCTGGAGTACGAATACAACGTGCCACTGCTTGGTTCCCTGGTAAAGAACCTGATCCACAAGAAGCTCGAAGAGAATGTGCAAATGGTTCTACAGGGCATTCGTGCGCGAGCAGAGGGAACTTAGTCCTGTTCCACTTCGTGGAGAACCTTTTGCACCTCATCCAGAATGGCAACTATTTTGTCTGTTGCTTCGAGGATGCGCTGTACGTACACCCGCTGTTCCGGGGTGAGTTCCTCATCACCCAGCAGCTCGGCAAATCCTACGATAGCGGTCAAAGGAGCACGCACGTCATGGTTGAAACGCGAAAGGATGAGGTTTCGGGCTTCGCGCCAGCGCGCGAGCTTGTGGGCAAGCGTTTCAGGGCTGTCTTCTGGCATAGCGGGAACCTCCCTCGTCGATTCGGCTTCTTATAAAAGTATAGCACGTAGTGACGCACTGAACCAGTGGCTCAGGGAAATAGCACACGGATGGACGCGGATACAACGGATGCACACGGTCTGATTATCTGTGCCAATCCGTTTCATCCGTGTCCTTCGGGAAAACAGTGCACGGATTGATACAGAATGAGAGAAGCGGAGATAGCAACGATAGACAAAAGCCCCCTCCGGCGGTGGCAGGCTCTGCTGACGCCCTTTTCACTGCTGTATAGCGCAGGGCTACAGGCGTACCTCTGGTGGCGCCTGCCAAGGCAGTTCCGGGCAAATGCTGTGGTGATTTCGGTGGGCAACCTGTCGCTCGGTGGCACAGGCAAGACGCCGACGGTGATTGCGATATGTCGCCACTTACAGCGGAGAGGGTTTCGGGTAGCCGTGCTGAGCAGGGGATACGGCGGAACCATGAGCCATGCAGGCGGTGTGGTATCTGACGGTGAGCAGATATTCGCCACCGTTGCGCAGGCTGGCGACGAGCCGTTGCTGATTGCCCGCAAGCTGCCCGGCGTGGCGGTACTGGTGGGTAAGGACCGGCGCAAAACCGCACGCAAAGCGGTTGAACAGTTCGGCTGTGATGCGCTCGTGCTGGACGACGGCTTCCAGTACTGGCAATTGCACCGCGATGTGGACCTGGTGCTGCTGGACGGAGAGTACCCGTTCGGCAACGGCTGGACGTTGCCCGCAGGCACTCTGCGCGAGCCTGTGGAGCACCTGCAACGCGCCCACGCCCTGCTGGTGCAGGGCGAGCACACATCCTGTTCCAGCCTGACACGGATGCTTCCCTTCATCCCCTGCTTCGCGTGGCAAAAGTCTCCTTCAGGCATTCGGCAGCTCCATCGCAACGAAACCTGTTCCGGGGCGGACACATTGCGCGGTAGACGAGTATTCGCGCTCGCCGCCATCGCCAGCTTCGAATCGTTCACCAAGGTGCTGGCGCAGCTGGATGCACAGGTAGCAGGCACATGGAGCCTTCCCGACCATCACCGCTATACCCCGGATGATATTCTGGAGGCGCAGAGGCGTGCCCGCGCGTGTCATGCCGAGGCGATACTGGTCACGGAAAAGGATGCAGTGAAGCTGGAGGAGATGCCCGCTATGCTGCCGGAACCGCCGATATGGGTCATGGACATCGAGGCGCGTTTTACAGAAGGGTTCTGGCGCTGGCTGGACGCACGGGTACGCGTCGCTCAACACGCCGCATCAAAGCAAGTCCCCCCGGCAGAAGGGGCACTCTGAGCCTTCCCCCGGGTGCAAACAGCCACATCGCGAACACTCTCGCCACCCCTGTTGCTTCCGTATCATCGCCAGCCGGTGGTAGGCGACCAGATACTCGGTAACCTTCGCACGCATCTCCGCATCGGCGATAGGCTCGGTCAGGGTATGCAAACGGGCGATAGTGACAGCATCCAGCTCCGGCTCCACCACTGGTTGCTCCTCAGGTTGCGCAGCGTTTGCGGGCGACTTGCGGGAGCGTGGCTTTACCCGAAAAACCAGCTCGGTGAAGATAGGCGCACCCGCATACTCGTTGAGCTTCTGGAGGATGGTCTGCTGCTGGAAGCGCAGTTCCTGTATCCACGCACTGCTCTTGACCGCAACAAACACTTTGCCTTCCTTCAGCGCTTCCGGCTGTGCGGCGGCGGCAACGGTTTTGCCTACCACCTCTTCCCAGTTGAGCAGGGCGCGAAACGCCCTCAACCGCTCGCGCAAACCGAGCGCGTCCACCGTTTCGTCCAGAATATCGCGCAACAGGTCAGGGTGAGACATGTTCACTGCACCACTTCAAGACGACCGTTCTCCACCCGGTACATTCGGGCGTTAGAGAGGATTTCCTGCGGGAAGCTCTCGGCAGAAGTGGCGGTGATGAATGCCTGTGCACCGCGCAGGGTCATTTGCAGGAGCTGCGCTCGCCGTCGGTCATCTAAATCGGACATCACATCGTCCAGCAATACGATGGGCGGCTCCTGCCGCTCTTGCAGGGTGAGTTCAAACTCCGCACGTTTGAGGCTCAACGTCACGGTTCGTTGTTGTCCCTGCGAGGCATACGTGCGCGCTTCCTTACCGTCTACGAACAGCAGCAGGTCGTCACGCTGGGGACCGACAAGGGTCGTGCCCCGACGCAGTTCCTCCTCTCGCATCTTCCGCAGCTGTTGTCGGAAACGCTCCGCTATCTGCTCACGCTCTCCAGACACCTCTTCGATAGCGGGAGCATAACGGATATCCAGTTCCTCGCGCCCTTCGGAGAGTTCCGCGTGTGCGGTGCGTGCCAGCGGGCGCAGGGCGCAGATGAACCGTTCTCGCGCCACTATCACGTTGCTGCCATAGCGCACCAGCTGCTCGTCCCATGCCTCCAGCAGCTCTATGGTGGAAGGGGTTATCGCGCCGCCGCTTTCGCGAATGCTCTTCAGCAGACGATTGCGCTGCTCTAACGCCCGGCGATAGCCCACCAGCGCACGCGCATACGCTGGACTGAGCATACTGATTTCCACATCCAGATACCTGCGCCTGTCCGCCGGTTGCCCGCGCACTACCTCCAGATCCATCGCGCTGAAGATGACCACATTGAACTGCCCCAGTGCGGTAGCTGCGCGGTAGGTTTGCCCATCCACCTTCATCACCCGGGGTTGGCTGCGCGAGAGAATAATCTCCACCTGCACGTCAAGCGACTGCTCTCGGTGGATATGCGCATGCACCGTTGCATCCTCGGCTCCCCAGCGGATGAGCTCCTCGTCCCTGCCTGCACGAAGCGCTCTGCCGGTCGCCAGCAGATAGATGGCTTCCAGCAGATTGGTCTTGCCCTGCGCGTTTTCCCCTGTGATGAGGTTCAAGCCTGCATCGGGCACCAGATGCAGGCTCTCGTAGTTGCGGAAGTTGGAGAGATATAGTTCCAGTAAACGCATGACAGCGTTATCCCAGGTCCACCCCGTTCACCCGCAAACAGAACCGGCACCCCAGCTGTTCCGCTGCCTTACGACACATCACCATGCGCGACAGGAATATCTCGAAATACTCCATCACGCTGGCAAAGGAGGTGTCGATCTCCAGGTCCAGTCGGATAATGCGCTTATCGGGTTCCACGTACAGGTTGGACCGCTGCACTGCGTGGTTTACCCTATCGTGGATATCGAAGGTCTCCGGGCGCGGGTTCTGTACACGGCTATAATGCACGTCCGACTTGTCGGCGATGATAACGGCGGCGGAAGCATAGTCAATGGGCGTGCCATCGCCTTCCTCGTGGTTGCCTATAGCGGCGACCACAACCGCAATCTCGCGCGGGTCCATGCCCATCTCGTCGAGAATGTTCATGGCGATAATCGCGCCGATCTCGGGGTGGTTGTTGCGGTTGACCATATTGCCAATGTCATGCAAGTAGGCGGCGATGGCGGCGAGCTCCGTTTGGCGTGGTGTATAGCCCAGTGACTCGCAGATGGTACGCGTCACTGAAGAAACCACCCCCGCGTGGCGGTGTCCGTGCTTGGTATACCCGATTGCCGCCATCTGCTGGTTCGCGGCGTCTATGTAAATGCGCACCTTTGGATAGTTGCGCACGTCCTTCAAGGTCACCTGCTGCAGTGTAATCACTTTATGTTTCACTCCTCTCTGGATAGCCGGCTCTCTTCCGGCATGTACTTCTGAAGGAACTCCCTTGTAAATTGTTCCAGATTCCCTTCGCGAATCGCCCGGCGAATGTCTTCCATCAACCTCTGGTAGAAGTACAGGTTATGGTACGTTGCCAGGCGCGCTGCCAGAATCTCCTTCGCCTTAAACAGGTGATGGATATACGCCGCCGGATAGCGCTGGCACACCGGACAGTCGCACTCCGGGTCTACCGCACCGAAGTGGTCGGCGAAGTGCGCGTTGCGCAGGTTCACCCGTCCGCGTCGGGTCATCATCGCCGCGTTGCGTGCCAGGCGCGTGGGCAGCACACAGTCGAACATATCCACCCCGCTGGCGACCGCCTGCAGGATGTCATCCGGCTCACCGACACCCATCAGGTAGCGCGGCTTCCCGTCCGGCAAAAGGGGCGTGGTGAAAGCGACGATGCGGTGTATCTCCGCCTTCTCCTCGCCTACCGCCACTCCGCCGATGGCAACCCCGGGGAAACCGAGTTCGCTGATAAAGCGTGCGCTCTGCTCGCGCAGGTCTTCGTATACACTTCCCTGTACAATACCGAACAGAGCCTGTTCGGTATGGTGCGATTCCAGACAGCGCATCGCCCAGCGATGGGTGCGTTCCATCGCCGCCTTCGCCTGCTCATAGGTGCACGGGTTGGGAGGACACTCATCGAACGCCATGATGATGTCCGCGCCCAGCGCGTGCTGTACCTCTACCGCCCGCTCGGGGGTAAAGTAATGGATGGAGCCGTCGATATGCGACTGAAACTCCACACCGTCCTCATACACTCGTCTTAGCCCCTGCAGGCTGAACACCTGGAAGCCACCGCTATCGGTGAGGATATTGCGATTCCACGCGATAAAGCGGTGCAATCCGCCCGCGCGGGCAATGCGCTCATGCCCCGGACGCAGGTACAGATGATAGGTGTTGCATAAGATAATACGGAAATCGAGCCGTTCAAGTTCTTCCTGCGTCATGGCTTTGACCGTGCCCTGTGTGCCAACGGGCATAAAGACAGGCGTTTCCACCTCGCCATGAGGCAGGCGCAGGATGCCACACCGTGCCTGTGAACGCGGGTCACGCGCTACTATTTTGAACTGTAACGCGGGAGACGGTCTCATCCTGTCGCTGGCGGTTTCAGTAGAGGGTTATCCGGGGCAATCTCAGCCAGACGCTGCAGGGCTTGCTCCGCTTCCGTCTCTCTGCCCGCACCGCGCAGTGCAAGCACCAGATTCGCCTGTGCCTCGGCATAGCGTGGGTTAATCTGCAGTGCACGGCGAAACGCCTCCTCCGCCCCCCGATAGTCGCCCTCCGCCATCAGGGCAACGCCCAGACGGTTATACAGGTCGGGATAGGCGCCGTTCACGTGCAGAGCCTTTTGATACTCTTCCGCCGCTTTCGCGTACATGCCGCGCCGGTACAGGTCATCGCCCAGGCGGGTATGGAACTGAATATCTTCCACTTCGGTGATGCGCACCTGCTCTAATGCCGTCAGCGCACCCTGCAGGTCGCCTTTCTCCCATAGCTCCAGTGCTTTCTGATAGGCGGTTGTATGCAGGCGAGGCTCCAGTGCAATCGCTTCCTGTACCGTCTGCCAGCCCCTCTCGGCTTGACCCTGCTGCAGGTAGCAGATGCCGAGTCGCAGTTTAGCATAGGCAAAGCGCGGGTTAATCTCCAGTGCTTTGAGCAGAGCCTCTTCTGCCTCCTGGTACCGCTCCTGCTGCTGAAGTGCGACACCCAGATTGCAGTGAAGATCGGCAAAGCGCGGGTGTATCTCGATAGCGTGGCGTAAAGCCGCCTCGGCGCGTTCCAGCAGTCCTCCCTGCAGGTAGCGCTGTCCCAGCTCGGCATACGCCTGCCCCAGATGAAACCGCGCCAGACGATACACCGCAGGGTCGGAGGTCCCGACCTGCTCGAACTCGGCGATGGCTTCCTGGTACAGTCCCTGGTCCAGCAAACGCACGCCCTTATCATAATGCGGATTACGCCCCAGCACCAAATCGCGATTGAAGAAACTCATGCTGCTACTCCTCCCCTGCGATTATTGCGACGCCGCACGGGCGAACGGCGTGGCATTGGCAGATCGCCCGATACCGTAGTACTCCAGACCAGCTTGTTTTACCTTCTGGGGGTTGTAGATATTGCGCCCATCGAATAACAGCGGGCGACGCATAGACTGCCGCAGCTTCTCGAGGTTAATCTGCCGAAACTCGTTCCACTCGGTCACCACTGCCACCGCGTCACAGCCTGTAGCCGCGTCGTACGCGTTTTCGCAATAGGTGATTTGCGGAAAGATGGCTCGCGCCTTGGGCATGGCAATGGTGTCGTACGCCCGCACTTCTGCCCCCTCCGCCAGCAAAGCGGCGATAATCTGCAACGACTTCGCTTCGCGCAGGTCATCGGTATTGGGTTTAAAGGAAAGCCCGAGAATGGCTATCCGCTTGCCATCCAGTCCGCCCAGCGCATTGCGCATTTTGCCGACGAAGTACAGCGGCTGCTCCTCGTTAATCTGCTTCACCGCCTTCAGCAGCTGGAAGTCATAGCCCAGCACATCGGCGGTAGCTATCATTGCGCTGACGTCCTTGGGGAAGCAGCTCCCGCCCCATCCCAATCCTGCCTGCAGAAACTGGTCGCCGATACGCTTGTCGTAGCCCATACCCTTCGCCACCAGGGTCACGTCTGCCCCGCTCAGGTCGCAGATGCGGGCGATAGCGTTGATATACGAAATCTTCATCGCCAGGAAGCAGTTAGAGGCGTACTTGATGAGCTCGGCGGAGTTGACGTCGGTAATAATCATCGGTCGTTCCAGCGGGGCGTAGAGCTCGATCAGTTTCATTGCCGCGCTCTGGTTCGCCGCGCCAATCACAATACGGTCGGGATGCAGAGTATCGTAAATCGCAGAACCTTCCCGCAGGAACTCAGGGTTGGACACCACTTCAAAGTGGGGGTGGTCAGGTGGGGCATATTGCTCAATCCACCGCCGCACCACGTCCCCTGTGCCGACAGGTACGGTACTTTTATTCACAATGACCTTCGGAGCGTTCAGCGCACGCGCGATATGGCGACAGGCATCCTCTACCTGCGATAAATCGGGTTGACCGTCGGGAAGGCTGGGTGTACCTACCGCAATAAAGACCACTTCGGAGCGACGCACTGCATCTTCGGTATCGGTAGTGAAGGAAAGGCGTCCTTCCTCCACATTGTGGCGCACCATCTCCTCCAGACCCGGCTCGTAGATGGGCATGACGCCTGCGCGCAAAGCGGTAATCTTCTCCTCGTCTTTGTCCACACAGATGACTTCGTTGCCCAGGTCGGCGAACACTGCGCCCGTAACAAGCCCCACATAGCCCGTACCGATGACGCTCAGTTGCATCTCTCCAGCCTCCCCCGATGATGCCAAGCCCTGCCTGTCGGCAGGGCGGCGTGTGCTGTCCAATATGGATTATGCCAGTTATGCGGTGTTCGTTCAGGTGTGTACGGAGAGTATTTCGTAGTCCACCGTGCCGCCAGGCGTCTCCACCTGCACGATGTCGCCCACTCTTTTGCCCACAATGGCTTGCCCGATAGGCGAGGCGGCGGAGACGTGCTCATACTCTTCATCGGTTCCGAACACTGCAGCGGACGCGGTGTCCACCACGCGGAACGTCCACTCCTCGCCGTGCTCGAGGTCCTCCACGGTGACCACGCTGCCGACGGTTACCACTCCATCTTCGCCGGGCAGATGGTCTACTACCTGCGCGATTTCCAGAATGCGCTGAAGTTCGCGGATGCGCCCTTCCAGCATCGCCTGAGCGCGTTTGGCTTCGTGGTATTCAAAATTCTCGCTCAGGTCACCCTGCGCACGGGCTCGCCTGATGCGCTCTGCACTTTGCGCTCGCCCAACGGTCTTCAGATGTTCCAGCTCCTGTTTGAGTTTCTCATATCCCTCGCGCGTGAGGATAATCTCATCACCCATTGCGAACAACCTCGATAGCGTTTTGATTGGTCAGCACCATCCACACAAAACGCGGTAGCAACATCACTTTGGAGATTTTACGCGGATTGTGCCCTACCCGCCACAACCATTCCATGCCCATCCTCTGCATCCATAACGGCGCGCGCCGCACCCGCCCGGAGAGAACATCAAACGTCCCTCCCACACCGATGCTTACAGGCACCTTTAAAACATGACGATAGCGGTCAATCCACTTCTCCTGTTTGGGGATACCCATCGCTACACACAACACATCGGGCTGAGCCTCCCGGATTTGCCGGACAATCTCAGGCTCCGCCTCCGGTGGGAAATATCCGTGCTGACACCCTGCAACACACACACCCGGATAGCGTGCCTGAAGACGCTGTGCCGCTTCCTCGGCAACCCCCGGTTGCGCCCCAAGGAAGTAGAGCCTCAAACCTGTTTGTGCGCTGATTTGCGCCAGGCGCATTACGATATCTACGCCGCTCACACGTTCAGGCACCACAATACCGCGCCGACGGCACGCCCACAAGATGCCGATGCTGTCGGGCGTCACCAGGTCCGCCCGATTGATAATATCGCGCAGGTGGTCATCTCCCTGTGCCATGACCACCATGCTGGAATCGGCGGTAACTACCTGTCGCGGAGTGCTTTCGCGCACAAAACGCAGGATGTGCTGTATTGCTTCGTCCATGCTGACCGCATGAACGCGCACCCCGAACAGTGAGACCGCCGGTATGCTCTCTCGCACAGGCACTGTTGCCGTTTCCATGATGCTCACGGCTATAAGTATACACGAAATCACGTGCTTTTTCCTGCCCCTTCCGCTTGACAGGAGCCAGACGAACAGTTGCGACATGCAAAACCCTGGGAGCTACTGGAGAGGGAAACATTTTCATTATTGCGGCGCGGTGCGCTGAAAAACCTGGATACACTGGGCGGATTGGCTGACTTTTACTCAGCTACTCGGACGGCACAGAAACAAAATGGTGGACCGTGGAGGACTCGAACCTCCGACCCGCTGATTAAGAGGTTGGGCTTCCTGCTCCATTATTGTCTATAAACGTCTTTGAACGGCTATGCTGTGGCATTCAACTGCCGTATTTTCCATGTTTTTCTGTGTTTGTCTACAGCCGTTTACCACAATTGGCATCAAATTGGCATCAAAATGGACGGTGCGGATGCTACAACCGGTGTGCCAGCAGGAACTCTAACGTGGCGCGGTCGAACCAGACGCCACGATGTAAGACGTGCAAGGGGGGAAAGCTTTCTTCTACCGCAGCAATGTGACGCAGCAGAGTCTCGGCGGTGCGCCTCTGTTCCGACGGTGTCTGCCCTAAAGCACCGAGAACGTCATCTACACCGCGCCAAAAACGCTTGAGTGCCATCTTTAAGAACACCAGTTCCGTTGCGTCGGTATACGGTTCGTTCCGACGTGGACGCAAGCCGGGGCAGCTGCGCAGCAAAGAGAGGATGGCGTCGCTGATTGTGGCTGTGTCGCTTTTGTTCATTGCCCACCATGTTTGAATCACGGCATAGACGAAGTGCAATCGTCTTTCGCGCCTCGTCTCCGGTGCTTCCAAGCCCAGTAGTCTCCACCGAAGCAGTCTAATCGCCACTCTCGCGGCGTTAGATGCAGCATCCGGTTCCATGCTTTGCAGCACCGGCAATGCTTCGGTGACCACCATCTTGCGCCACGCTTGCCGATGCCGGGCGAGGTAGAGTTGCCGTTCGGTTTGTTCTGCGCCCAAGGTGAAAGCTTTGTAAATCGCGTCGGCGATTGCTGGACCTACGGCGTTCTCAATCTCGGTGCTTAGCGGTATATAGCGATTGTTCATCTTTAAACCCACGTACACCCCAAAATGAAAGTCATCACGAAAAACGGACGGTTTTAGTGCTATTATTGTAGCAGAAAGACCAAGCGTGTTCAAGGAGGCGAACATGAACACCAAACTGCTGTTGAAAATGACGGAAGCTGCTGAGATGTTGTCTGTCTCGCGTGCGAATCTCTACAAGCTGGTTGCCAGTGGACGCATTCGCACCGTCAAGCTCGGCAAGTCGCGGCGCGTGCCAGCTGCCGAACTCGCGCGGTTCGTTGCCGAGCTGACGCAAGCAGCAGATGAACAGCGGTAGCGAGCCATGAAGACCGCTGACGTTCTGGAAGCAGCATTGCGCTACGCGCGTTCTGGACTGTCGGTGCTGCCCATACGCGCCGACGGTTCCAAAGCACCGGCACTGCAGACTTGGCAACCGCTTCAGAAGCGATTGCCG
>BEHS01000052.1 GCA_002898895.1 bacterium HR16
TCTCTTTGTGGTTGCGCACGGTGATTTCATAGGTCTCCTCGATCACGCGGTCGGCAATCTGCTTGTAGTCGGTGCGCTTGCGCTCGCCCACCACGTCGAAGGCGTCGCCGATGTACAGGCGCACCAGCTCGTCTTTGTGGGTGTGGTCTATCAGGTCTTCGCCCAGAAACTGCAGGTTGCCGCGGTCGTCCGCCTTATACAGGCGCACCTTGCCCTTGGGCAGGGGCATCCCCATGTTGTTCTCTTTGCTGTTGCGCATCTCCACCACGATGTTCAACTTCACGTTCTGGGTATCGCCGCCCATGCCCGGTGCGCGGATGCCCTGAATCCACCATCGCCTGCCCGCATCCAGCACCAGCTTGCGCGTTACCTTCACGTCCGCAGCGGAGAGCAGGGTCATCTGCTTGGTTTCGTTGTCGCGCACTGTGGTAGTTCCCTGCAGGGTGTACAGGTGGTACTCGAAGAACGCCTGCTCCTCGAACTGTGGAGCGGCGGCGCGTTTCACTACCATCCCGTCCAGCGCGACCCCGGCGGGCATGGGCGCCTCCTGCACTCGGCGCACGTCACCTGCCATCAACTGCAGCTGCGCATCGGTGTAGGTGGCTCCACTGCGGTTATCGATGGTCACCCAGCCGGTCAGGTCCACCATGTTTTCGTCCTTATTCACCACCGCCACGTAGTCCGCCTTCCATGTGATGGCGTTGGCGATGTAGGAGACCTGCGTATTGTGCGTACCGGCGCGGTCCACGTCCAGCTTCCACAGCAACGACGGGCGAGAGACCAGTCCCTCCGGCAGCTCGTTCAGCTCGAGTTGCCCGGTTGGGTTCAGAACCAGCCGACCGTCTTTCAGGCGAACGACCAGACCCTGATACACGGTCCCACCGCCGCCCGCATCCGTCTGTCCGACTACTGCAGTGGGGGGATTGAGCAGGGTTCCCTCCAGAATCTCCACCTTGCCGTCGGGGTGCACCTGCTTGAAGCGCACCGTCTTGCCCACCGACTTATTGAGGATGGAAATCGGGTTCAGCAGGTCGTACTGGTAGTTCTGCTCGCGCACGGCAACGGCGTTCGGCGCGGTAAGGGATTTGAAGCTGATGGACGTGGGGTCTATCTGCGCAGCAACGTCCTCATAGCGCACGAAGTTGACGCCCTCTTTGAGGTTTATCTGCCGGTTCTCGCGCACCACCGCGAAGTTCTGGTTGTACACTGTGAGCGAGACGCCCTTTGTGTCCTTTGCGGTGGATGTGACCATATTTTGTGCTTCCATCGTCAGCGTTGCCCCCATCAGGAGAGTGACACACACGAACACTTTTCCCAGCATGTCCTCGAAAACCTCCTTTTTTCTGCTTGCACGCATTAGACGCACAAAGTGGGCAAGATGTTTCTGTCCCCCCTTCACTCAAAAAAACCGCAACACTACCGGATGTCGAACCTGTGCATTTGAGGCATAATTGCCAGAATCTCAGAACGGTGAAGGTTGCGGTTGTTCCCGATAGACATTTCCATCCCGTGCTGGTGTTTGCGAAGCTGCATCGGTTATGTGGCGTTCAGCAGGAGGTATTCGCAGTATGGAAGTGCAAAGCCAGCACAACGTTTCGTTCTCAAACGGAAGCAAAAAGAACAACGTATCGCGGGAGGCACGGATGATGAGGGTATTGCAGGAACGTGAGGAGCAAGAACGCATTTTAGCCTCTATACCCTCGATTCTGATAACTATTGACGAGCACGACAGGGTAACCCACTGGAACCCGGCGGCGGAGAGCATCTTTGGCATTCCTGCCTCGCAAGCTCTCGGTCGGCCGCTGCAGCAATGTCCTATTCAGTGGGACTGGCAGCCCATTATTCAAGGAATCTCCACCTGCCGGGGGAAGCACGCGCCTGTCAAACTGGATGATTTGCGCTACACCCGCCCGGACGGGCACGAAGGTATCATCGGCATCACACTGAACCCGCTTGGCGACAGCACGGAAGCGAACAGGCGCGTGCTGTTGCTTGGCGCAGACATCACCGAGCGCAGATTGATGGAACGACAGTTCGCGCAGGCGCTGAAGATGGAGTCCATCGGCCGGCTGGCGGCAGGCATCGCACACGAAATCAACACGCCCACCCAGTACGTGGGCGACAATATCCGCTTCCTGCAGGACGCCATGCGCGACCTGATGGACCTGCTGCAGCGATTCCGGGACATGCTGGAGTGTGCAAAACGGGGAGCGGTGTCTGCAGAGCAGATTGCCGAACTGGAGCAAGCCATCGAGGACGCCGATTTAGAATATCTGCTGAAGGAGATACCCAAGGCGATTGCGCAGTCGCTGGAGGGTGTTGACCGCGTGGCGAAAATCGTGCGCGCCATGAAGGAGTTCTCGCATCCCGGCGCGGCGGAAATGACCAGCATAGACCTCAATCACGCACTGGAGAGCACCATTACCGTCGCCCGCAACGAGTGGAAGTATGTCGCCGACATGGTGACCGACTTCGACCCGAACCTGCCGCCCGTGCCGTGTTTGCCCGGTGACATCAATCAGGTGTTCCTGAACATCATCGTTAACGCGGCACATGCGATAGCCGATGTGGTAGGCGATGGTTCGAAAGGCAAAGGCACTATCACGGTCAGCACTCGTGCGCTGGGTGACTGGGTAGAGGTGCGCATCAGCGACACTGGCACCGGCATCCCTGAAGCCATCCGCTCGAAGATTTTTGACCCCTTCTTCACCACCAAGCAGATTGGCAGGGGCACCGGACAAGGACTGGCGTACGCGCACTCGGTGGTGGTGGAGAAACACAAGGGCATCATCACCTTCGAGACGGAGGAAGGCAAAGGCACCACCTTCATCATCCGATTACCGTTGCACCAGGAGGAGAGAGTGGAGGAGGCGGCGGCATGAAACGGCGGATACTGTTCGTGGATGACGAGCCGAACGTGCTGCAGGGGCTCCAGCGGATGCTGCGCTCGATGCGCAACGAATGGGACATGGACTTTGCAAGCGGCGGCGAAGAAGCTCTGCGCAAACTGGAAGAGGCTCCCTTCGACGTGATTGTTTCGGATATGCGGATGCCTGGTATGAACGGAGCGCAGCTGCTGAAGGAAGTTGCCAGAAGGTATCCCAACGTAGTGCGCATCGTGCTCTCGGGGCACTCGGATAGGGAGTATATCCTGCAGCTGGTCACCACCACCCATCAGTACCTGGCGAAGCCATGCGACGCCGAAACCATTAAGGACACGGTGAACCGCGCCTGTGCCCTGCGCGACCTGCTGACGAGCAAGGAGCTGAGCGCTCTGGTATCGCAGATTAAATCGCTGCCCAGCCTGCCCTCACTGTACACACGCATCATCGAAATCCTGCAATCCGACGACCCCTCCCTGCAGAAGATTGGGGAGATTGTGTCAGAGGACATCGCGATGAGCGCAAAGGTATTACAGCTGGTGAACTCGTCGTTCTTCGGCATTGCCCGACGCATCTCCAACCCCGTACAGGCGGTGATGTTTCTGGGGCTGGAAACGGTGAAGGCGCTGGTGCTGTCGGTACAGATATTCGCCAAGTGGGAGAGCAGTAAGGTCAAAGGATTCGACATCGAGAGGTTGTGGCACCATAGCATGACGGTGGGCGCAATGGCAAAGCGCCTTGCCGAAACGGAGCAGCTTGCTGCCCGCGCAGTGGACGAAGCCTTTACCGCAGGGCTGTTGCACGATGTGGGCAAGTTGATTCTGGCTGCCAGCCTGCCCGATGCCTACCAGAAAGTAATGGCAGCATCGAAGGCGCAACGTATCCCTCTCTGGCGGGCAGAAGAGCAAGCGTTTGGCACCACTCATGCTGAGGTGGGCGCGTATCTGCTGGGGCTGTGGGGCTTGCCCACCTCCATCGTAGAGGCGGTGGCATGGCACCATCGTCCGGCGGAGTGCCCGGCGCGCACCTTCTGTCCATTGACCACCGTACATGTGGCAAACGCTTTATGGTATCAGAGCGCACATGAAGAGGACAATGTGCAGGTGCTGGATACCGCGCTGATAGAGAGCATGGGGCTGGCAGAACGACTGTCGGCTTGGCAATCGCTATATGACCAGGTGGCAGCACAAGGGGGTAAATGAATGTCAGAAAAGGTATTGTTCGTCGATGATGACGCGAATATTCTGGCTGGTTATCAACGCGCCCTGCGCAAGCAGTTTCGCATCGAGATTGCTATCGGCGCAGAAGCCGCGCTGAAGCTTATCGAAAGGCAGGGACCGTATGCGGTAGTGGTGTCGGATATGTATATGCCCGGCATGAACGGGGTGCAGTTTCTGGCGAAGGTGAAGGAAATAGCCCCCGACACCGTTCGTATCATGCTCACGGGCAATCCCGACCTGCGTACCGCCATCGAAGCGGTACATCATGGGCACATCTTTCGCTTCCTCACCAAGCCCTGTCCACCTGAAAGTCTGGCGATGGCTCTGGAAGCGGGCATAGAGCAGTACCGGCTGATTACCGCCGAGCGCGACCTGCTGGAGAAGACCCTCAGCGGCAGCGTGCGCATGTTGATGGAAATTCTGGCGATGGTAGACCCCCACCTGTTCGGGCGGGCGCAGACTCTGCGGGGATACATCCGCTCGCTGGCACAGACGCTACAGATAGGCGAAATCTGGAAGCTGGAGCTGGCAGCGACGCTGGCGCAGGTGGGGCTGGTCACCATCCCGCCGGTGGTGGTGCTGAAGGCACGCGCCGGACACTCGCTCTCGGAAGCGGAGCAGGAGATGCTGGAGCGCGTGCCCGAAATCAGCCACAACCTGCTGATTAATATCCCGCGCCTGGAACCCGTAGCGCGCATTGTGCTTTACCAGAACAAGCATTTTGACGGCTCAGGGTTTCCGCGCGATAACGTGTCGGGATATGACATCCCGCTGGGCGCGCGGATGCTTAAGGTGCTGAGCGATATGTGCGACCTCGAGGAGTCCGGCGTCTCCCGACGACGTGCTTTTGAGGTCATGCGCAAGCGCGAAGGATGGTATGACCCGCGTGTGCTCGAGGCGGCTGCGGCCACCTTTGTGTCGCCCGCAGAGGCGCGCCAGCAAACGGAGGTGCCCTCGATGGCGGTGTCGGTGCGCGGGTTGCGAATCGGACATGTTCTGGCTTCTGATGTGTACACCGCTGACGGTAAACTGCTCATCTCGGCGGGGCATCGCGTCTCTGAGGCGCTGCTGGAGCGAATCCGCAACTTCGCGGAGGTCACGGGCATCCGCGAGCCGCTGTATGTGGAGATGCGCCCGAGCAGCGGGCTGGTACAGGCGGCGTAAGAGGGACCGGTCGTATATGGGGGCTAAATTTTTTCGGAAGCCGGTTTAGCCCCCACCCCAGCCCTCCCCGTAGAAAGGCTCAGGGAACCGCTAAGGCAAATCCCATATCAACAACCGGCATGGCAGGTCTGCCTGCAGGAACTCGTAGCACGCGGTTGGCTCCACCGGCGCGAACTGCTCGAAGGCGGGGTTCCCGCTAATCACCACGATACGGCTTCCGCCGTACTCCGCTCCCCATTTCTGCCACAGCTTGCGATACAGGTGCACCAGCTCCGACGGCTTGCCCATGCGCACCCCGTAGGGCGGATTGGTGACCAGCACCACCGGCTGCTCGGGCGGCGGCAGGGTGAGCGCGTTCGCCACCGCAAACTCGATGTCGGTCACACCGGCTCCTTCCGCGTTCTGCCGGGCAATCTCGACGTATCGTGCGTTCCAGTCGCTGCCCCGCAGAGGTGGGGAATGCCCGCAGACGTGTTCGCATGCCTGCAGTTCCTCCTGCCATCGCCCCTCGTCATGTGGAATCAGCACGCGAAACGCCCACTCCTCGCGCCCCCGCAAAGGGCTGATGCCCCGTCGCCACAACGCACCTTCTATTAACAGTGTGCCCGTGCCGCACATCGGGTCTATCAGCGGGCGGTGGTCCCAGCCGGAAGCCATCACCACTGCCGCCGCCAGCGTAGGGCGGAGCGCGGTGAGGTGCGCCAGGCTCTGTCGCCACGGGCGACGGTGCAGGCTGGAACCGGTCAGGTTCAAACCCAGCAGGTACTGGTCGTCCGCCAGCGTGGAGAATATCTCTACGTCGGGATTGTCCAGATTGACGGGCGGTCGTTGTCCTGTGCGCGCGATGAAGCGGTCGCACACCACCTGCCCCACCACGCGGGCGATGTCCATGCTGGTGAACTCGTGCGTGCCGTCGCGCTCGGAGCGGATGGCGAAGGCATGGCGGTTGTCGAACCACTGTTCGTACGGAACCTGCCAGGCAACCTCTTCTATCTCCTTCAACGAGCGCACCTGCGCCCTTGCCAGCAGTACAAAGAAGCGGTTGACGGTGCGGGCGTACAGATGCAAGCGGTAGATAGCCTCCCACCCCGCGCGGAAGAAGACACGCGACCTGCTTGTGTCGGTGACCTCCGCGCCCAGAGCGGTCAGCTCCTGTGCGGTCACCCACTCCAGTCCGGTGGTACAGGTAGCGAAGAACTCGGTAAGCATCATTCCACTGCTATATGATACCACCGCCGCCGTGGGTGAAAGGGGGGAAGCAGGGTACACATACAGCTCAGGGCTAGAGAATACCACCGTCCGGCGGTAATCTTTTACGGATGCGCTCGCCCTCCACTATTACTTCGCGCGGGGTGGCGGTGATTCGCAGGCGGTTGCCCCGGTAGTTCACGCCGTCCACCCCCAGAGCGGGTATCCCCTTCGGCAGTTTGGGCTGGATGCGCAAGCCCTCCGGTGTCGCCTCCACGCCCAGCACGCCGTACAGCAGGAAGCAGGGAACCAGTCCGCTCTCAGGAAATGGCAGGTCCACTCCCACCTGTCCGGGGTTTTCCTGTTGCGGTATCTCACCGCGATAGAGAGGAGGTCCCCCGCACAGGCGGTCAGGCATCCGGTAACGCGAGAGTATCTCCCCGAACCGTTTCCAGGCGTTCTCGATGCCGAAGAAGCGCAGGCGCACCATCAGGTCGAAGTAGGAGGTATACAGGATTGCCCCGCCGTCCTGACACTGGTCGCCGTAGGGTGTGCCCAGCCACCCGAAATGCCACCACGGGGGAACCGGGCTGTTGCGCTCTTCGGGGGGAGCGTTCTCGCCCCACATCGGGTTGTGGATGGTGTTGGCGCGCGGCGCGAAAATCCACTTGCTGTAGGTGTCGGCTTTGCCGGTGGAGGTCGGTTCTGTCTCCATCCAGCGGTAGATGCGCTTCGCCTTCTGCGCGTCGCCTAAGCCGTAGTACAGTGCCTCCATGTTGACGAAAGTGAAACCGTAGTCGTGGCGCACGCCGTCGATGTCCACGCAACCGATGTAGCGTCCCGCCTTCTCGTCCCAGAAGACCTCGTCGTAGCGGCGATGCACCTTCTGGCGCAGCGCGGAGTAGTCAGTCAAAGGTCGCTGGCGCAAGACGGTGTCGATACCCTGTATGGCTTCGAGGCTGGCGTAGTACACTGCGTTAGCGTAGGCGTCCAGGTGTCCGAAGGGCAGGATGTCCCAGTAGTTATTGCCCACGCCTTTATGCCTGCCGTTCACGTCCTTGCTGGCGGTGATAATTAGCCCCTCTTGCCCCTTCAGCGTCTCCAGCTGATACACCATCGCACGGCACAAACGCTCCGCCTGGCTTTTCAGGAACTCCATGTCGCCCGTCCACAGGTAGAACCTCCAGCAGGCGAGGATGAATCGGGCGTTGGTGTCGAAGTGGCGTGTATCGTACGGCGGCGACGGCGGGAAGGGCCAGCCCTGCATCGCGCCCCAGGTATGCACGTATCCCTCCGGCGTGATGGGGTAGGTGCGCAACTGCTCCATTTCCCCACGTCGCTGTGCGCCCTCGTACCAGCAACGCATGATTGCCATCCACTCGAACCACGCGGCGGGACCGGCAGGCGCGGGGTAGGTGAACGCTCGTTCCCACCAGAAGCGGTTGATGTCTTCTTCCAATCTGCGCTGTGGACAGGCAAAGCGCGGAAAGTCGGCGGGCACGGAATCGGCTCGGGGTAGCACGCGCACGCTCCAGCGACATACCCACCGGTTACCTTCCCGCTTGTAGGGAATGTGCAGGCGCAGGTGCATCTGCTTCTCGTCCATCTCCCAGTGCAGGTGCAAGCCTTCGCCTTCGATGCGCAGGTCGGCGTCGCGCGTGCCTTCCATCTCAATCCAGTGCGCCCCATCGAAGGATAACCCGGCATGGTCGCGTCGTTTCAGCTGCTGCACGGGCATGTAGCGCTGGTTGTCGGTGAAGAAGCGGCTGAAGACCACGCCCGCGCGCGGGGTGCAATCGTAGCCTGCCTTCGTCCATGTGGTGTTCCATGTCCAGCGTGAGGGAACAGGGGGAGCGGACTCGGAGCGCAACCAAGCCTCTATCTGCATCACGTCCCTTTGCAGGCGGTAGTGCAAACGCCCTTCGCCGATGGCTCGTCGCACGTCCACACGCAGAGCGCGGTCGCGAGGCACTGCCTTACCGTCCACCAGCGCGGTTCCGCCTGACCACACGTCCTTCTGGCTGCTCCACCAGCCGATAGAGCCTTTCGGCTCGGAGATTTGTATTGTGTATTCGCCTTCGCCCAGCATCTCGTCCAGCACAAGCGATTGCCACGAGTTGTCGGGCACGTTCTGCAGGCGACGCGAGGCGATGAGTGTATCGCCCCGAAACAGGCTCAGCGTGCAACCCGAATCGGAGGTGTGCCACGTGGGCAGGTGCACCGAGACGGTACGAAACTGCTGTCCGGGTGCGATATGGAAGGTTTGCGCCAGAGTGTGCCCTTCTTCCAGCCTCTCCGGGAAGGACATCTCACCGCCGCTCCCGAGGGCAATCGGCTCAGGATGCCACACTTGCAGAGGTTCGATAATGACTTCGCTCGCTGTCTGACGTGCGCTGGTTTGTGGCGTCCACTCCCAGCCTTCGGGGGTGAGGTCTATGCAGAAAGGCTGGCTGGTGCGCCCTTTGCCCGTCGGGTCGCACCGCAGGTCACTCAGCACATGCTTTTGCAGCTGAAAGCTGAAGAAACCGTTGCGCACGGTAGGCATTGTTGACCCCTTTCACTATCGTGGAGGGTTGCGCTCCGTCGCGACCACACACCGAACGGCTCAGACGGAGCCTCGCCCTCCAGATGTTTATCGGATGCGACAGAGCGCACCCCTCCGCGCAGGTGCTCGGTTATTCCGGCAAAGGCAACCTCACCGGCTCGCCGCGCTTTGCGGACTCGTACGCCGCAAACGCCACCTCCGCCGCCGCCAGACCGTCCTCGCCCGTGATGGGCACTGGTTTGCCCGTCGCCACACTCTCCACAAACGCGCTCACCAGACCGTAATCGATGCTGGAACCCCAGTGCTCCAGCGTGATGCGCATGTTGCGGTCGTCGTACAGCGTGGAGTTCTGGGCGAACATATCCATATACACCAGCCCCTTCGTGCCCACCACCTGCAGGGTGACATCACCCCACGTGGGGAACACCTTCGGGCGGGACCATGAGGAGTCCAGCGTGGCGAACACATCGTTGGCGAAGGTGAGGGTAAGCATTCCCGTGTCGTCGAAGTCGCCATGACAGAAACCGTTGCCGATTTCGGCGTACACCTCCACCACTTCGCTTTTCAACAGGTCGCGGCAGAGGTCGGTCACGTGCACCGTGTGGTCGATCACCGCGCCGCCGCCGGAAAGCTCGGGCACGGTAAACCATCCGCCCGGGTTGCGCCCGCGATTGGTGCCGCGAATCGCCAGCACCTCGCCCAGCTCGCCGGACTCCACCATCTGCTTCAGGCGGATGTAGGAAGGGCTAAAACGGCATGGGAATGCGGTCATCAGCTGCACACCGTTCGCCTTGCAAACTTCAATCATCGCCCTGCCGTCGGCTTTGGTGGTGGCGAGGGGTTTCTCACACAGCACGTGTTTGCCCGCCTTCGCCGCCATCTCGGTGAGCGGACGGTGCTTGATATTCTCCGGGCAGACGATGACCGCATCGATGCCGGCGTTCAGCAGCGCTTCATAGCTGTTGTAGAAGCGTGTGCCGTACTGCTGTGCCACCTGCTGACCGCGCTGCGGGTCGTCGTCTGCTATGCCCACCAGCTGCGCCTTGCCTTCCGCCTCCAGCTGCTTGACGCAGTGTATGTAGGAATAGGCGTGCATATGCGCAAAGCTCATCATGCCGATTCGTACCGCCATCTCAAGCACCTCCTCCCAGCCGAATCACCTTGCCTGTGCGTGCGCTCTCTATCGCGGCGAGCGCAATCTCCACCGCTTTCATGCCGTCTTCGGCGGTGATGGACGGTGGTTGTCCCGCCTGCACGCTGTCCACGAAGTGCTTTATCTCCAGCATGTAAGGGTCTTCCGCCAGCGGACTTTCGGGCACAGCCACGCCGCCGCCTCCACCGCCTGCGTCCTGCTTTGCTACTGTCAACGGCATGGCAAAGCGGCTGTCGAAGGCTATCATGCCCGCGTCGCCCGCGATTTCGAAGTCCACCTTGAAGCCGCCGGGGTCTGCCCAGTTCGCCTCTACATGCGCAATCGCGCCGCTCTTCAAGCGCAGGGTAATCAGCGCGTAGTCGATGTGGTCCAGCCCTTTGAAGGTCAGCGCTTTGGCAAACACGCGCTCCACCTCGCCGAACGTCCAGCGCAGCCAGTCGAAGTCGTGGATGACCATGTCCAGAATGGGACCGCCGCTCTGTTCGAAATCGGCGTACCAATCGTTGGCGGCACGGGGATAGGGGCCGCCGCGTCGCGTGCGAATCGCCGCCGGTGTGCCCACCGCGCCCGCCAGCACCAGGTCCCGCGCCTGTTTGAACTCGGGGAAGAAGCGCAGTACCTGCGCAGGCATCAGCGTCACGCCCGCTCTATCTGCGGCTTCGATCATCTGCTCGCACTGTTGTAATGTGCGCCCAAGCGGTTTCTCGCACAGGATATGCTTGCCCGCGCTCGCCGCTTTGAGCACCAGTTCCAGATGGGTGGGGGTGGGGGTGCAGATGTCCACTATATCCACCTGCTCCAGCAGCGCTTCGTAGCTGTCGAACGCCTGCACGCCAAACTGTGATGCGACACGCCGGGCAGCATCAACGATGGCGTCGGTAAAACCAATCAGCCGGGCGTTGGGCAATTTCGTGTAGGCGGACGCATGGGTGCGTCCCATCGTGCCCACGCCCACGATACCCACTCGCAGCATCTTTTCACCTCCCTCTGGGTTACTTGAAAACGGCTTTGAGACTCTCCGCGATGTGCCTCAAGCCGAGCTCGGGGTAGTTCGGATAACCTTCCACCTCAGCGGTGATATAGCCATCATAGCCCACCTGCCGCAAGGCGTCGTTCACCTTCGCCCAGGGCACATTGCCCTGCAGGGGGTTGCAGAATCCGCTGATATTGCCGATGTGCGTCTTGAAGTCCTTCACATGCACGCGATAGATGCGTTTGCCGAGAATCCGAATCCACTGCTCAGGATAGCCCATCACCAGCACGTTGCCCGCGTCGAAGTACACGCCTGCATAGGGGCTACCCAGCTCATCCACGAACTGTCGCATTTCCAGTGGGCTGAGAAGGAACTTGTTCCAGACGTTTTCCACGCCGATACGCACGCCCAGTCGCTCTGCCTCCGGCAGCAGCTCGCGCAGTGCTTTGTGAGCGCGCTCGTACGCTTCGTCATAGGCAGTTTCTTCGTTCACCAGCCCGGGCACCACCAGAATGGTGTCTACGCCCAGCCAGCTGGCTATTTGCAGCTGCTTGCGGATTGCCTGCATCCCTTTCTCGCGCACGGCGGGGTCTGGACTGGTAAGCGGGTACCGCCAGCCCAGTCCCGTGGAGAGGCTGGACAGCTCTACGCCGATGCGCCGAGCAGATTCGGCGAGCGCGCGCACTTCGGACTCCTTCGCCTCGAAGCCAAGCACGCCGTCTTCCGCCATGTTGAACTCGATACTGTCGAACCCGGCTTCCTTTGCCGCCTTGAGGCACTGCTCAAACGACCAGTCGCCGGGCATTGTCCATCGGTTGATGCCGATTTTCATCGGGGGAGTGCCTCCTTCGTTGGAGATGTCGAAGAATATGTTCGCCATTGGCGAGGGGTTTCCTCTGGGAGGTCTTCTTGGCGGTCTGTTGAGGTTCCTTCTTCTGGAGGGCGAGGCTCCTGCCAAGCCGTTCGGTTTTCGGTCACGACGGAGCGCGACCCTCCAATCCAATTGCGGGGAGGGCGAGGCTCCTGCCGAGCCGACTTCGCCGGATTGAGGCGTCTTTACGGCTGAAGCCGTTCCCGTGCAGACGAAGCCAACCTGCGCTGGCTAATACCTCACCACACTTGATTGCTTGGATACAGGTAAGGCGGTTTTACGCCTTCACCGTGCTGAACCCACGACAGCGTGCATATCCAAAGATTAAGGTTTGACGGATTGCTACGCGAAGAGATTTCGTCGAGACCTCATGCGAGACAGTTCGCGGGCTTGCGGACGAATATGCCAGAGGCGTATAATTTGGTATAGCAGCGTGCACGAAGCATCGTTACAGGAGGGGTATCATGACAAGCTTAGAGCAAGCGATTATGCGAGAAATTGCCGACCTTCCCGAAGCACGGCTGCCCGATGTGCTTGCCTTTATTCGTTATCTTAAACTGACTCTTGCAGAGGAGCCGGAGATCGACGAGAGATTCGAAAAAGCTCTTCGTTCGATGCGAGCCAGGGCAGAAAAGATGAACCTCATGGAGGAGGATATTGAAGCCGAGGTGCGTGCTGTGAGAGAAGGGCATGCGAGTCGTACTTGACACAAATATTTTCGTCTCTGCTTTACTGGGCGGGCGTTTGGGCGCTATTGTGGATGCGTGGAGAACAGGCAAGTTTACGTTGATAGTCAGTGAACCCATCGTACGAGAGTATGTGGCTGTGCTTCAACGTCCAAAGTTCGGCATTGCTGCCGAAGAGCTCACCGCGACGATTGACTACCTGTTCAAGAAAGCGGAGTTTGTATCGCCTGCGCAGGTAATAGATGCTGTGCATGACGACCCGAGCGATAACAAGTTCCTCGAGGCTGCTGTTGAAGGAAATGCGGATTTCATCGTTAGCGGAGACACCCATCTCTTGGCTCTCGGAACGTTCCGTGATATTGCTATCGTAAGTGGGCGAGACTTCATTGACAGGATAAAAGCTGGTTAATACACCCCAGCTATTGAAATCGGTTGATGCCGATTTGTAGTCGCGACGGAGCGCGACCCTCCAATCCCATTGCGGGGAGGGCGAAGCTCCTGCCGAGCCGACTTCGCCGGATTGAGGCGTCTTTACGGCTGAAGCCAAGAGAGGTAATCGAGTATCCACGCCTGCGACGAACAGAAGAGAAGAATGACTAGATATATATCTTATACGTCTGCACATCCATCACTGCGCCGAGGATGCTCCAGAGGGAACCCATCGTATAGTCGCCCAGTATCAGCCCGAGGAAGAAGGGCACGGCGATGTTGTGCGCGCGCATCCCGCCGTAGCGAATCAGCAAGCCTTTAATCACCCATGCGATGAAGAAGTTGAACCAGAAGTAGTCCATCGCGTAGGAGACCGCCAGTGCGTAGCCCGCAGGGTGCAGGGGCCACCACAGGAACAGGTTGCGCATCAATCGCAGGAAGACCACTATCAGGAAACCGCCCACCATATACCCGATGCGAGTGGACTCCTGCTTGACGGGCGCGTTAATCCAGTTGGTCAACCAGCCAAAGGACTCCCAGCCCAGCCAGTCCTTGAATCCTACCGCCTTCGCGTCCGCTCCCGCGCGATAGGTCACGTGCAGATTCGCCCAGCAGGTAGCGACAAAGCCGAACAGCGTGGCAACCACAATTACCCAGATGAGTCTGTTCAGCGACTTCGGATGCCCTTCAAACATCTTCATCGCTTCCAGCTGGTTGGGCATGGGATGCGAGCGGTAGCCCCGGTTAAACCAGTAAAGGGTTTGAATCAGCGTCAGGTCGCGCGTGCCGATGTTCTGGCTACCGAAGAGGGCGGTCATCATACGGTTGGGGTTGACGAAGTAAATCTCATGGGGTGTGCCCAGCTCGGCGCGCACGCGGGTGATGGTAATCGCCAGCAGGAAGTAGATGCCGAAGAAAGTGGCACCCACCCACAGCGACAGTCCTATCCACTGGGCAAAGACGATGATTACCACAAGGCACACCGCAATCAACCCGAACGCCCAGCGGAAGCGACGGCTCTCCTCGGGGTCGGTGGGGTTCTGCGCCCATGCCTGCCGCCAGGCGTTCGCAAAGTAACGCCGCGCACCGTATACCACCACAATGCCCAGAGCCGTCCATGCCCCTGCCGCCTGTTCGGGGAAGAAAGGAAAGCCTACGTTAGTAGGCGCGTCCCAGCCGAACACTGCGCCCACCACCTGAAACAGCTTCCGCGCCACATAGAAGAACCAGCACGAGAACTGCAGGTCTAACGGTGTAAAAAACGCCAGCCCGATGCCGAAGGGATACATGCTGATGGGCGTCCAGCCTACCGCATCCCACGGGCGGTTGGTGATATGCTGGCGCAGGTCATAGAGCTTAATGTACTCGATGTAAGGCACCGATGGGTATAGCCAGTGAATACCATTCAGCCCACTAATCGCCATTGCGAGAATGAACCCCGCCCACATGGGCTTTTGACGGAAGAAAGGCACTCCGCCGATATGTCCTGTCATCGCCATCGGCAGCTGCACGATAGGAAAGACCAGCCTCTCATGTTCCGTCCACGAGCGGCGCAGGAGGATGTTCACTCCTAACATCACGCCGATGAGCGCGAATATCAGCACCGCCCACAACAACAGAGGCTCCAGAAACGGCTGGATACGATACCAGCGATACGGCGAGACGTTGCCCTGATAGAAGTCTTTCAATACGTTCTCATCGCGCACGAACAACCGCCAGGGTAGATACTGGAACCACAGCGCTTTCCAGTTGTTCTCAGGGGTGGCGAAGCGTATGGGGTGCCCCAACACGCCGAACATATTCTGCAGCATATCGTGCGCTGCCAGCGTGGAGGAAATGACCAGCATCACATATATCGTCAGCAGCTCGCCGGGGGTCAAAGCGGAGCGCGGGCTGAGCCATCGCCAGAACATGTTCAGGATAATCAGCACAAACAGCATGAAGATGGGTGTAATGAAAAGGGGTAACGAGGTGCCGTCCAGCGTGTACAAACGCACCTCTACCACTGTAATCCAGAAGCAGTTGATGGCGATAAGAGGTAACCCCAACAGCACCGCCCGCAAAGTGACCACGCGGGGCGCAGGTACTTCTGCTTGAACAACCTGTTCTCGTGCTCGTCGCGCGGTGATTCGGCTGGCGATACCGTACAGGGACAAGGCTTCCTCCCTCAGTTAACATTATGCTTATGCCTCATACTCATTTCGGATCAGGCGAACATCATTCCTGCGTTCAACCCACAGGAGAGTGGATGAGAAGGAAGTGTAGTGCAGACTACTGGTTACAATCGCTATTCTGTGATATAATGGCTGCGGAAGGTAAAGAATGCCTTGAAGCAGAAACTCTCAGCAAACCGAAACCCGCGGTTGTTTCCAGCCGAACCCTCACAGTAGAAGCCCTTTCCCAAAAAACGACACGGGAGGTTGTCTATGCGAAAGGATGTTTTGCGCCTGTTCACAGGCGCGATGCTGCTCGCGTGGCTGGTAGCCCAGGCATCTGCCGATGCCCTGCTTCGGGCGTGGGCGGTGTCCGGCAACGAGTTTCCGGTAAGACTGACCATTCAGGGCGTGCGCGGCAGATTTCCCTCAGGTACCGTGCAGACTGTGCGCTTTACCTTGCAAAACCCCGCACCTCGTCAGACGTTTCGGCTGCAGGCTTCCGCCACCTACACCACCAAAGACGGTCGGCAGGTCACCACCTACAGTAACCCTGTTACTCTGGAGATCGACCAGACCGCCCGCGACTGTCGTATCTACTTTTATGTGATTAACGGCTTTGTGGTGGAGGACTCGCTGTCTATTCCGGGGCTGGATTTGCGCCTGCCGAGTCGCGCCTCCTTTGTGGTGGTACCGATTGACGAGGTGCCTGCCGGCACGGTGTTGAGTGGGCAGGTAAGCATCTTTGCGAAGTAAAATAGTACCTTGTCACACCTGAAGGGGAGGGGAGTCACCATGAGCAACTACCGTATCGAACGCGATTCTTTAGGCGAGGTGCGAGTACCCGCCGATGCCCTGTATGGAGCGCAGACACAGCGGGCGGTGGAGAACTTTCCCGTGAGCGGTATCCGCTTCCCGCGTGTATTCATCCGTGCGCTGGGGCTGATTAAGGGCGCTGCTGCCGAAGTGAACTGCGAGCTGGGACTGCTGGACGAGCAAAAGGCGCGAGCCATCCAGCAGGCGGCGGAGGAAGTCGCCGAGGGCAGGTGGGATGAGCATTTCCCCATCGACATCTTCCAGACCGGCTCCGGCACATCCACCAACATGAACGCCAACGAGGTAATTGCCAATCGCGCTACGCAGATTCTGGGCGGTGAAATCGGCAGTAAACTGGTACACCCGAACGACCACGTGAACATGGGGCAGTCCTCTAACGACGTAATACCCACCGCCATCCACGTCAGCGCGTATCTCGAGGTGCAGGAGGTGCTGCTGCCGGCCCTGCGCCATCTGCGCGAGGTGCTTCAGAAGCGTGCTGCCGAGCTGGACGACGTGGTAAAAACAGGCAGGACGCACCTGATGGACGCGATGCCGGTACGCATGAGTCAGGAGATAGGCGGCTGGGCGTACCAGGTGGCGCAGAGCATCGAGCGCATCGAAAGCTGCCTGCCCAGACTGGCGAAACTCGCGCTGGGCGGCACGGCGGTCGGTACGGGAATCAACGCCCATCCTGAGTTCGCCTCGCGTGTGGCAGCGAAGCTGGCACAGCGCACCGGTATACCCTTTGTGGAAAGCGATAATCACTTCGCGGCGCAATCGGCGATGGATACCGCTACCGAGCTCAGCGGTCACCTGAAGACCACCGCTACTGCACTGATGAAAATCGCTAACGACCTGCGCTGGATGAACAGCGGTCCCATCGCGGGGCTGGGCGAAATCGCCCTGCCTGCCCTGCAACCCGGCAGTAGCATCATGCCCGGCAAAGTGAACCCGGTCATCTGCGAGGCGGTGATGATGGTGTGTGCGCAGGTGATGGGCAACGACCTTGCGGTATCCATCGGCAACGAGCGGGGCAATTTCCAGCTGAATGTCATGTTACCGCTGATGGCGCACAATCTGCTGCAGTCTATCACCATTCTGGGCAACGTGGCGCGCATCTTCGCGGACAAGGCGGTAGCAGGCTTCACGGTGAATCGCGAACGCATCGCCGAGGCGGTAGGCAAAAATCCCATTCTGGTTACCGCCCTGAACCCCGTCATCGGCTATGACAAGGCGGCGCAGATTGCCAAACGTGCGTATGCGGAGGGACGCTCGCTCAAAGAGGTCGCGCTGGAGATGACCGATCTCACCGCCGAGCAGCTGGACCAGCTGCTGGACCCGCGCCCCATGACCGAAGGCGGTATCGTGGGGAAGGGTGACGGGGGATAGGAGGTTGTCCTCTCCTGTCTCAGGCGGTATACTGTTGATACGTGATTATCTGGATACGAGTGGAGCAGTTCCGCGCGCCTGTCATTCTGAGCGTTAGCGAAGAATCTCGTTCTATCGCCACCCTGAGATGCTTCACTAACGCTCGGCGTGGCAGGAACATATACCAAATCTGTCATTCTGAGCGCAAGCGAAGAATCTCAAAGATGCTTCACTTCGTTCAGCATGACAAAAAGGCTGAGATGCTTCACTGCGTTCAGCATGACAGGGGTGCGAAACCGCTTCGTCTGCGTCTAAACAACCAGGTTTGACGCGCTACTACTGGTTTATCAAACCGCAATCCTGTGACGTTACGGGTTCTCCTCTACCATTGTACAGTCTCCCCACCATTGCAATCGTGGGGTTCAGTAGGTGAAGGCGCAAAACTGCCTTGCCTGCATCCAGATAATCAAGATTGACAGAATAATACAGGATTTAACTTACTGAAGCACGTAAATTATCCTTGTCAAACAGAGATTTTGTCAGGAGGTCAGTGATGTCTTATCACCGCAAGTCGGTTACAGGGATGGCGTATTCCTCGCCGGAGGAGATGATTTTTGGTTCGGCGGCGAAGCCCATCGCCTGCGGTAGTGGAGTGCTCATCGGAGCGGGGGAAGTGATACCCGAAGTGAACTTTACCCTCCCGCCGATGGCGATACGCGAAGAGACCCTGCCCGATGTGCGCCAGCGGTTTCGCGAAATGGTGGAGCGTATCCTCACCCGCGCAGTGCAGCAAGGGCTCTCTGCGCTTGTGCTGGAGCTGGAGCACCTGTACGAGCTGACCCTGCATCCCGACTGGGGCGCACTGGTAACGGCGGACATCAAGGCGGTGATGGAAGAGTTTGGGCAGCGTTATGGGCTGCGTTCTGCCCTGCGTGTGACCGTCGCCGACATCCGCGACCAGCAACGTCCCCCGCGCATGCGCACCGGCGAGCTGTTCGCGACCATGTTGCAGGCTTTTGAGCGATGTGCGGACGCCGGCGCGGATATCCTCTCCATCGAAAGCACCGGCGGTAAAGAGGTCAACGACCACGCGCTGGTGCAGGGTGATATGGAGGGTATTGCCTTCGCGCTGGGGGTGTTGGCGCCGCGCGACATGGAATCGTTGTGGGGAGCGATTGTGGACATCGCCCACCGCTACAAGGTGGTGCCCGGAGGCGATACCGCCTGCGGCTTCGGCAACACCGCGATGCAGCTGGCGCACCAGGGGTTACTGCCCAAAGTGCTGGCGGCTGTCGTCCGGCTGATGACGGCACCGCGCTCGCTGGTGGCGGTGGAGATGGGCGCAACGGGTCCGCTGAAGGACTGCGGCTACGAGAACCCCGTGATCAAAGCCGTTACCGGTGTGCCCATTAGCATGGAGGGTAAGTCCAGCGCGTGCGCACACTCCTCCCCGCTGGGCAATATCGCTGCAGCGGTATGTGACCTGTGGAGCAACGAGTCGGTGCAGGACGTGCGTCTGCTGGGCGGTTACGCACCCGCGGTGTTTACCGAAATCCTCGCCTACGATTGCCGGTTGATGAACACCGCTCTCAAACTGGGGCAGGGACACGCCCTGCGCGACCTGCTGGTGGTGTCCGACCACTATCGCGACCCGCAGGCGTTGATGCTCGACCTG